>JBFGYY010000253.1:0-5224 GCA_041587095.1 Motiliproteus sp.
AGCTCGCGGTCCTGGCTGGCTGCATGAATTGCGTTGCGGGTGACGGGGGCGAACAGGTTGTCATACAGTGGCCGGGCGGCGCGGGTGTTCGGATAAAGGTGCGCCAGTCCCTGCAGCAGTTGGCGGCGGATACCGCGGGCTCCGGCCTGATGAACCTGCACCTGGTTATCGCGCTGCTGTAATGTTTCGGCCTGGGCACAGGCCAGCTCATTGTCGATGCCGCTGGCACTGTTATGACAGAGGACTTTGATGTCGGCATAGGGCTGCATACGCTGGGCGAGCTCCCGGGTGTGCAGTTCAGAGCCTCCCACCGCCGGCCAGTAACGGGGAATGACGAAAAGAGATCGGGTACGGTTCATGATGGATTCTCCTGTAGCGTTTTTTCGCAATTCGGTTTTGATTCTGCAAATCGTTCTGCCTGTGTCGCAGGGGCTGGTGCTGAACGTGGCTCCGGGTGGCATTGACGGTTCTGTTGCTCATTTCGCTGCGATTCGGGATTGCAGCAATGGGCCATGCCGATTATCAGCAGGGCTGGCCAGATCAGGTACGCCAAAATCTCGAGGTTTTCGCCAAAGGTGTACAGCATGAGCAACGAAGCCGCACCGAGACCGGTTTGTATCAGCGGGGCTCGATTGGCCCGGCACAGCAGCGTGAGCAGGCTGACAGCCAGAGGCAGGGCCAGCGCGAGAAAGCCAACGGCGCCTTTAACGAATAACAAACCGTACCAGCTGTGATGGCTGCCGATCGGCATGTACTCCACCAGATGCGGACCGCGTTCAACGATGCCATGCCCCCAGACCGGCGCCTCGCTTTGCCAGCGCTGCAGCGCGATGCGGGCGAGGGTAGCGCGTACCCGGGTCGAATCGGCACGGGCTCCCTTGAACGAGGCCCAGAATTCCTCCGCCAGTTCGATCATCTGGACGCCGATTAACGCCACCAGCGTGGAGCCTGCCGCACCCATCAACGTGAACCAGTTGCCGCGCAGCATACGCACACCGATGGGCAGCAGCGCCAGGAATATCAGGCTGACGGCGCCGAGTCGTGATTGCGACATGAGAATCATGGCGATGCTGGCGCTGATGCCGATCCAGCGCCAGTAGCGCTCCTTTTCCTGCAGGGCAAACAGAAAAAAGATGTTGGCAACAAACCCCAGCGCCGGAGCCCAGGGGGTAAACAGGCGCCAGCGAGGCAGGCCGCTGCCCGGGTCAATCTCATACAGAGAAACGGCAAAAAACTCGGGGCCGGGGCCGCCGATGATCTTCAGGGGTGAAACATAGGGGGTGCTGGGTAGGCCGACCAACCAGGCCAGCACAAAAAAGGGTAAAAGAATCAACGTATGGCGACAGACCACCATCGCTGCCCGGTAGACGATTTGCGGGCGTATCGAAAGAGAGCCCGCCAGTATGAACAGCGCCAGCAGCGCCCAGCCTTTGGCCCAGCCGATGGACGACTTGATCAGTTTGCCTGTGCCGAGTTGCCACTCCAGATGGCCGACGACCAGGGCTACTTCCATTACCAGCATACCGATGACCCAGAGCCAGATAGGCAGTGGTAAGGCGCGTCGTGAGGGTGACTGTATATGGCGCTTGACGACCAGCGCGAACAGCAACCAGGCCAATACCGGCCCGCTGAGATAGAGGGCGCCGGTAAAATAGAGCGGATAGGTCGCGGTCAACGTCCACCAGACTAAGCGCTCTTCAGCATTTGCTGGAGTAAGGGTTTGCGTAACCATAACAACAGGAGTCCCGTCAGGATAAAGAAAGTAGCGGCGATACCGCCGGCCATGGCGAGTTTCAGGTGCAGCTTGTCCGGGTTTTCGGGCAGCGTGGGTTCGGCCAGCATCTGCAATAGCGGGTAGGAGGCGAAGCGATCAACCTTGCCGATATCCTGCTTGGCCAGCGCGGTGGAGAAGACGGCCGTCGCGACTTGCTGCTTGCGCGATAGCTCTTCCAGCTTGATGGCATCAGCAGCGCTGTCTTCGATACGCTGTGACAGGTATTCCAGCCCGGCATTCAGCACCGACAGCTCTTGTGCAATACCTTTCTCATCCGAGGTAAGGCGCACCAGCTCCTGGAGTAACCCGCCCTCTACGACATTGCTGCCCAGATCGATCAGTTGCGCCGCCGTGAAACGCTTGTTGCCGGTGATGCGGCGGCCGCGTTCGATCAGGGCATCGTTCAGAGAATCATGGGCAGCGTGAAGTTGGTTAAGGCGGGGGTGGTTATCTCCCCAGGCGGCATCCACCGTATCGCTTTGTGCATGAATCTCGGCATGGCGTTGTAATTGCGCCTGAAACAGGGTGTCGTTACGCAACGTCACCGCATGCCGCAGATCTTGCGGCGTAAGGCTCAGGCTTTGCTGGATCTGTTCAATACGGGCCCGCAGCGACAGGTGGCTGGCTTTAAGGGTCACCTGGGTCGCGCGGTCCTGCTCCAGTCGTGTGACTAGCTGATCAAACTGCGCCGAAGAAACAAGGTTGGTGCGAGCCTGATAGGCGAGCTTTTCCTGTTGTGACTGTTGCAGCTTGATATTAAAACTATCGAAGGTGGCCAGGGTCGATGCGGTGATACGTGTCGCTTCATCGGTGCGTAACCGTTCCAGTTGCAGTTGCAGTGCTTCAAACAGCGCCAGAGACTTGTTACGGGCCTGCTCGGCAGTCGCGCCTTTTACTTCAAAGTGGATCAGTGACGTCTGGTCGACCAGTTTGATTTTAGGCTTGCCGAAGGCCGCTTTACTGATGCCGACGGTCTTGGCTGCCTTGGCCAGAACCGGTGCGCTGTTGGCGATCTCTTTATAGTTGACGATGGGATCGATGGAGCTGTTGCTGAACGGTGAGGCGGTATTGGTTGTGGCCTGGCCGATGCTTTCCAGGTTGACGGCCTGTCCGCTGCCGGTACCGGGCAGGATCAGGGTCCACTCGCTGGTGAAGCGCGCTGGCGTCAGGAAGATAACGCCGCTGACCGGCACCCATACCAGAGACAGAGCCAGCAGCAGAATCACCAGATAGAGTCTGCGGCGTTTCCCGGGTGGCAGGCTGGTGCCGTAAACAACAGCGCGGTAAACAAGGCCGTGTTGGCGAGTCTGGGCGCTGCTGGATTCGACTGCCAGCGTGTCATGTGTCTCGGGGTGTGGGGTGGCCTGATTCATAGCGTCCTCGTAAATATCTTTGCTCAGAACAGCAGCGACAAGGGCAGCAGAATGTCGGTAATGGAGCGCGCAATATCACGTACATTACTGACGTTGGAGTCGTAGCAGACCACGCTGTCGTTGGGCATCAGATACGGATTGATATCGACCCGGTCAGGGGCGCGCAACAGGCCCTCAATTTCGCGCTCAACGGTGACCGGGCGCTGGGTGTGTGGGTCCTGAGTGACCAGCACGGCAAAGCGGTCGCTGTTGGTTGACGCGCTTCCTCCGGCACAATTTCCTGATACGACGGCGTTGTGCAGCCGGGCTCCGTAGGGAAGGCTGGTGGCGTGTTTACCGATGGCCGAGCTGGCGTTGTTGGTGGCGGGAACCGTCAGGTTTGAAATAAAGACACGGATACCCGGAGGCGTGATGCCACTGGCACGCATCAGTTCTCGTTGGGGCGCGCCGACGCTGCTGATACTGATCTGATCGCCGTCCATCAGTGCAATCGGTAATACCGCATGGCCGAGAACGATGCCGCTGATGTCAAGGATGTAGGTTTTATTGCCGCGGCGCAGCTGTACGGCGCTAATATCTGCGTCGGGACGAACGCCTCCCGCCGCCCGCAAGGCTGTGGGCAGCAGGCGATCCAGGGGCAGGTCGCCACTGGTATGATTCTGCGCCTGAGCGCGATCTTCCGCGGAGCGCTGGTTGATGGTGTGCTGACCGGGTTGAAAGACGGCGCCGGAAATAAATACCGTGATCGGTGCCCATTGCAGCATGACCAGGCTGGCTCTTGCCATGCCTGCGCGATACAGGCCTTGCGCTTCCAGCGCCTGGTTGACCTCGGCTTCCAGCTGATCGAGCGTTAATCCCGCCGCGCCTAGCGGCTTCAGGTAAGGGAACTTGACGCTGCCATCGATATCGATTTCAAAAATGCCGTTAAAAGCGCCGTCGTTACCGTTAAACACGCCATTAAAAAGCGGGTCCGCCGGCATGAACATGCGGATTCGGTCGCCGGCAGAAAGGGGGGGGCGAGCAGCCGGACGCTCACTGGTTGCCTGATCGCTCTCAGGGCCCGGTTGACTGGTACGTTGGAAGGCCTGATAAGGCAGCGCCGGACCAAGGTAATCTACTTGCTGGGCAGGGCTGCGCATCACCTGTGAAAACCAGTGGGGTTGCGACGCGCGATGGTCCTGTCCCGGTTGCATCAGATCCGGCTTGGCGCAACCGGTTGATACGGTCATCGCGATTGCCAGGGCAGAGAGAGTAAAGCAACGGCTGCTGTTCATGATGCTCACCCCCTAAGCCGCCTGCAGATCGCGAATCGCA
Organism: Motiliproteus sp.; assembly: GCA_041587095.1. Classification (GTDB taxonomy): domain Bacteria; phylum Pseudomonadota; class Gammaproteobacteria; order Pseudomonadales; family Balneatricaceae; genus Motiliproteus. The sequence continues at coordinate 4,462 of JBFGYY010000253.1, forward strand.
GCGTTGTCATCTTCATAGATGTCGAACAACTGATGCAGGCGGGTCAGCTCGATCAGGGCGCGCACATTGTTTTGGGGATGTAAAAGCACTAATTGCCCCCGTTCACGGCTCAGGCGCTTAAATAGTGCAATCAGAACCGCCAGACCACTGGAGTCGACAAAGCCGACAAGGCGTAAGTCGATCACGATGCGTCGGTTGCCCTGGTCGACCAGAGCGGCCAGGGATTCGCGCATCGCTTCGGCATTGGACATAACCAGTTTGTCGGTTATCTGTACGACGGTAACGCTGTAATGTTGTGTGGTTGTGAAATTCATGATCGTGCTCCGGTTAGAAAAATAAACGCCAGTTTTCGCCTGGCTCCACTATTACATTTCAATAGTCGTGCCAACTAGGATTTGTTTTTTTAGCGCTTGTTTTTCAAGATGTTACTTGATTGATTTCGAGCGGGATCAAACTTTTTAATGCTGGTTCGCAAAATGCGAATGCGGATTATTGGTGGCTGTTGCAATTTGCGAATCGAATTGAACGGACTGCTTATCAGGCTATTTGCGAGTCATAACGGTGCTAGGTGCTAGGTGCTAGGTGCTATGACGGGTGTGTGATTGGGGTTTTGAGTGAGGTATAAATACGTCGCTGACGTGAAATGCGGTATGCCCGGGCGTGCCCATAAGCGGTGCCCTTCTGGCACAGTGTGAACGGAGCATCTTGAATAGCACTAAACGAGTTTGTCTGACGGCTATCGATATTTTTGCATGCTTAAAAT
>JBFGYY010000254.1:0-5216 GCA_041587095.1 Motiliproteus sp.
CGCGCTCACCACCCGCTCCGGATAAGCCATTAGATAACGGTGCACAAATTGTCCACCGCCGGAGAAACCAAACAGGTAGAGTCGCTCTGAGCGCATCGCCAGACGCCTTTCGGTTTCGCTGATGATCAGATTCAGCACCTCCGCGGCGCTGGCACCCGTTTCATCCACCCGCAGTCGCTGGTAATGGCGCCCGTACGCTTGTTCCCGGGCGAAGCGTGGTACCAGCATCACCACGCCCTGCTGTTCGGCATAGGTCGCGAAGTAGCGGGCGTGCTCCCTGGCATTGCGGGAGATGCCATGCACGCTGATAAATAACGCATCGGGTTGACGAATCACGCGAGGCACATAGAGGTAATACTGTTGTGCAGGGTTAGAGCGCAGACTGCAACGGGTAATTTTTCCAGGCTCGATCTGCTTCATCGTCCGGCGTTGGCGTAATGAACGACCAACATCTGCTGACGGCAGCGACATGGCAGAAAACTCACTGAGCTGATTGTCGTTGAGTGTCTGTGCTTCAGGTATCAGCAGCATAGTAACTCCGCAGGGTCGGCACCTGAGGCCGAACGATCGTTGGGTTGATGGGGAAGCGATCCTGCTTTACACCTCACGCGGATCACTTTGGGAACCCCGTTGCCAGCCAGAGACAATCTGGCGCCGAAATCCTCCCTGTTATTCATCTGTTTCTCCCCGGTATTCCGACGCATGCGCGACCTGATGGCTCCTGGCGGCAACCGGAACGAGGCTGGCGGGAGCATCCGTCGTTACAGACTGTGGCTGATCGGTGGGGATTACGGCCTCAACCGGCCGCAACGCCGGCGCCATCTGGCTATTACAAATATGGATTTTGCGTCCCTCTATGTTCAGAATCAGATCGGCTTCTGACAGTAAAAAACCATCGTGAGAGACAAAAATCACGCTGCCCGTGAACCTTCGCACCACATCAAGCAGGGCACGGCGGGCGGCGATATCCAGGTTGGATTCAGCCTCATCCAGGATCAAAACGCGCGGCTCCACCAACAGCGCCCGCGCCAGGCTGATGCGGGCTTTTTCGCCGGTTGACAGACCTGTCCCCTTATCGGAAATACGGGTCTCGAGCCCGTGATCCAGGCGTGCTACCAGCTCGTCCAGACCGCATTCGCGGATCACATTGGCCAGTTGTGCCGGTGCAACCCGGGGCACGGCGTAGGTCAGATTGAACCGGAGTGAGCCGCGCAGCAGCGGTATCTCGGGAGAGACCAGGCTAAAATACCGGCGCAGTTCCGGCCAGGGAATGGTCTTCAAGCGCCGGTCACCGAGATAAACACTCCCGGAATCGGCTTCACTAAGACCACTGATCAACCGAATCAGGGTCGATTTTCCGCTGCCATTCGGGCCGCAGATCGCAACCCGAGCCCCGGGCTCAATCTGCACACTGATATCGTCAAACAAAAAGTTTGATACATTTTTAATACGCAGCGGCGCAAAGGGCGACCGCACGCCGTGCGCTTGCGCTGAACTTTCCGAGGTGCGACGGCGCTTGGTTGGCGCCCGTGTTTGCAGAAGCTGGAGCAGCTTTTCCTTCGCGACACTCGCGCCGCTATGGTATTCAAACACCCGTCCCAGCTCATTTATTCTAGGGGCTAACAAACCGGCGACGGCCATCGCTGCTACCACGGCTCCCGGGGTCGTCTGCCCCATGGAAACCTGAACCACGCCTACGGCTAGCGCACAGGCGCCGGCCAGCCCGGCGCTGATCTCCGAGAACGCCCGCAGCAGACCTACGGCACTGGCCCGGCGCACCAGCGTCCCTCGCAGTTTTCGGCTGACCTTTTTGATCCGGCGTACTTCGCTTGTTTCCTGACCAAAAGACTCAATAACCGCAAGTTTTGATATCCGGTCGTTGATAACCGAAGCGATACGACCCCGCTCGTGACGCGCCTGCCAGGTGCGGTCTCTTAATATTGGCCCCAGGCGCATGACCAGCAGCAAGGAGACACTGGCAGACACCCCTACCGCCAGGGCGATAACCGGCTCGATCCAGAGCAGCGCAGCCAGAGACACGACGATAGCTAACCCGCTGACCAGCAACCGAGCCAGCCCCAGGCTGACCCAGTTACGCAAGGCGCTAAGATCGCCCACAAACCGCAGCATAAGAGCCCCGGGACTGGCACGCTGTACACCGTCAACGCCGAGCCGCATCAGGTGACGAAAGAGCCGCATCCGCAGGGCATGCACGTAGCTCTGCCCCAGACTCTCGGCATCCAGATGACTTCGCCAGCGCAGGCCTGCTCCGGCGGCGATCAAGCCGAGCAGGCCCGCGACGAACAGTCCGAATGAGGCCGGATCAGGATGACCGGATGCCATAAGAAACCGATCAAAGCCGACCTGCACCAGCCGGGCGCTGCCGATCATGACACCTGCTTGCAGCACCCCGTTTACGACCAGATAGACGAAGTGAGTTCGGCGCTCACCCTCAAACAGGGCTGGCAGACTCATCCGGCGATCCGCGTATCGGTATTGCCGGCGAACTCTTGCGCTTGGGCATGCTGGTCGAGTTGCTGCTTATACCAATGCCCGGCATGCAGTGTTTCCAGCGTCAGTACCGGCACATCCAGCAGCGGCTTCGCTTCCCTGACCGCCAAAGGGGCTGCGGTAAAGGCACCGGATGCGCCCACCACATTCAGGCCCTGCTGTTGTAACCAGGTAACACCACTCAGTGCTCCCATCGCATCACCTGCCGCAAACACGACGCGATCGACCAGACGACGGAAGGTCGGGGACTGCACCAGGTTGCGGGTCTCATCCTGCAGCACACCATCGGCTATCTCGATCAGAATGGTATCCATCCCCTGGGCACTGAGGGTGGCAACCAGCGTTTCCATGATCCGCTCACAGTCCCGGACGGGCAGCTTATAGGTCGAAGCCATGCCACAATCGGTAAAATCCAGCACCGTGGTGCAACCGGCATCGGTCATCTGCCAGATGTCCCCCCCGGAACCGGTGCCGGTTACCTTGGCCGTCCCCACCCGCAGGCCCTGCTGCACTAACCCCAGAGCCAGGCCCGCTACGGTGGTCGTCTTACCCGCATTCATGGAGGTACCAATGACAGCGGTGACGCTGGGACGCTTCACGGCAGGTAACGGGGCCTCAAGGGCGAACTGTTGCAGGTTCAATGGCTGACCGCAACGACGGGCCAGCACACCGATGGGCGTAATCCGGGTCGCGGCCCGCATCTTGGAATTGCGCGACAAACACTGGGAAGCAATCCCCCCCGCGGCCACCAGATTGCAAGGCGAAAGATCCTCCGGTACTTCGGCTTCAAACTGGTCCGGGGCATAGCGATGCCCATAGGCAACGATAATTTCATCTCCGGGAAACAGCACCGCACGGCGACCGGTAGGCAATTCCAGGCGTTTGTGCTGGTTCAACTTGTCAACTTTGGCCAGCACCAGATCCCCGGCCTGAGGACGATAATCTGAAGTAATAAGCTGCGTAGCCTGCAGCAGATCCACGCGCCGGGTTGAAAAAGAACGCTTGGCCTTACTCACCCGCTCCGCAGACAACGACGTGCGCCTGAAGCCCGGGGCGGTGTTTGCTGTAGAGGTTAGGTCAGCGCTGATCGCCTCAAGATCAGTATCAACAGAAGACGCGGGCAACACCGAATCCAACAACTGATGCAAGCTGGACAAGGAGAAAGGCTTGGAGAGGAATCCCACCGCGCCCAAAGACAGCGCCAGCTGCTGGTTGTCGTCAGAGTGATGGCCGCTGATGATGATGACCGGTAAGGCCGGGTGGTCCCGATGCAGCTCATCGAGCAGCTCAAAACCGCTACCGTCGGTTAATTGCAAATCGAGACAGACGGCGCTCGGCAAAGCCTCCGTCAGCATTGAGCGAGCTTCTTTGAGGCAGCTGGCACTGCGAACCTGATGATTGGCTCGCACCAGACTCTTAACAATCTTCGAAAGCAGCATCTTGTTATCGTCAACGACCAATATGGACATAGGGACCTCCCGGGCGGCTGATCCGCTACCGGACAGCCTGAGTGATTAATTTTAAAGTTGTGTTACTGGTGTCTGGACATTGCAATCCGGGGGCCACTGTTACAAACACAGCAAAAAACTCTTGCAACGCATTAATATTTAATGGGAAAAAACAAAACCTGCTTAGATACAGCAGTGATTGGTGCGGATAACCGCTCCGGTTAAAAAACCAAGTATTGGGGTATATCACCCAATAATTGGGGAATTGGGGAATTGGGGAATTGGGGAATTGGGGAATTCAACGCTACCGCAACATGCCTCAGGACTCTACGCGGTATTTCTCCAACCGGTAGCGCAGCTGATCGCGGCTGATTCCGAGCCGACGCGCAGCCTTGGAGACATTGCCATCTACAGCCTGGAGTGCCCGCTCGATCGTTTGTCGCTCCAGTTCTGCCAGGGTAGCGCTCGGCAGCGAATCTGCGCGAGAAGCTGAAGCCGGCTGCGCAGGACTGTTGCTGGCTGTCGTACCGGTATCGCTGACGGGTCGGCCAGAGCTCTTGGGCAGAGACTGTTCGGTCGTGGCCCCGGTTTGCGGAAAGTTCAGCTGTTCAGCACGAATTTCAACACCGCGCGCCAACATCACGGCTTGCTCCAGTATATTGCGCAACTCTCTGACATTACCCGGCCATGGGTAAGCGTCGATCGCAGCGCTGGCATCATCGCTCAGGCGCATCCCTGTTTTGCCATACTTTCTCTGCAGCTCGGCCAGAAAATGGCCTGCCAATAACAGTGGGTCACCCTGACGGTCACGTAGCGGAGGGAGCTCCAGGCACAGGGTGTTCAGGCGAAAGAACAGGTCCTCCCGAAATGAGCCGTTGTTTACCATCTCCCGCAGGGAGCGATTGGTGGCGGTCAGGATCTGTATATTGACCTGCTTGTCCCGCACACTGCCCAAACGGCGCACGCGCTGATCTTCAAGCAGCTTCAGCAACTTGGCCTGAACGGGCAGCGCCAGTTCACCGATCTCATCCAGAAACAGGGTGCCGCCGTCAGCGGCCTCAACCAGCCCGACCTTACGCCCCCCTGCGTCGGTAAATGCACCCCGCTCGTAACCAAACAGTTCGGCTTCAACCAGCTGGGGCGGAATGGTGGCCGCATTGAGTTCAATAAAGGGTTGCCGGGCACGGGGGCCGTCAAAATGCAGGGCGCGAGCCACCAGCTGTTTACCGGTACCGGTCTCGCCGGTGATCAGGACCG
>JBFGYY010000255.1:0-5211 GCA_041587095.1 Motiliproteus sp.
GCCTCAATTTTCATCGCCTTTACCATATGGCAGGCTACGGAACAGCCGCCGGAGGTGGTGAATTCAGGTAGTGTCCGCGTACAGGCATCCATGACGAAATCACAGCGAGGATTAAACGCGCAGCCGGTAGGAATATTTTGCAGTCCCGGCATCGATCCGGGGATCTGGTTCAAGCGCTGCCCCGGCACGGTTTGCTGGGGCAGGGCATTGATCAGGCCCTGTGTGTAGGGATGCTGGGGGTCGTTGATGATCTCTTTGGTTGGCCCCTGTTCGATGACACGGCCGGCATACATGACGATCGCTTTCTGGGTCACCTGCGAGACAACGCCCAGATCGTGGGTGATCAGTATCAGCCCGACGTTGTTGGAGTCACACAGCTCCAGCAGCAGCTCCATGATTTCGGCCTGGATGGTTACATCCAGCGCCGTGGTGGGTTCATCGGCGACGATCAGCACCGGGTCGAGCAGCAGCGCGATAGCGATAATGATGCGCTGACGCATTCCGCCAGACAATTCGTGCGGGTACTGGTCGATACGCTTTTCGGGCGATGGAATCTGCACCTGGCGCAACTTCTCTATCGAGATTATGCGCGCCTCTTTGGTACTGATTTTGCGGTGCGCCTGCAGGCATTCGATCATCTGCTGTCCCAGTGTCAGTACCGGATTGAGCGTCATCATCGGGTCCTGGAAGATCATCGCGATCCGGTTCCCCCGGATGGTGCGCATCTGCTGCGGACTGAGCGTTGCCAGGTCCTGACCTTCGAACAGTATCTGGCCTTCGGAGATAAACCCCGGCCGACTGATCAGGTTCAGGATGGAAAACGCGGCCACCGATTTGCCGGCACCACTTTCACCGACGATACCGACCCGTTCACCACGCTCAACGCTGAAGCTGACGTTGCGTAGCGCTTTAACGGCACCCTGGCGTAAGCCGAAAGTGACCTCAAGGTTTTTGACTTCTAATAAGGCCATATCCGTTACCCCTTATACAATTTCGGGTTGAGAACATCGCGCAGCCAGTCACCCAGCAGGTTCATGACCAGCACCAGTACCACCAGTACAATCCCCGGGATCACGGTGATCCACCAGGATCCGCTGAAGATATACTCGAAGCCGCTGGAGATCAGTGAGCCCAGCGAGGGCTGAGAAACCGGCATACCCAGACCGAGAAAGCTCAGGGATGCTTCACTGATAATGGCGTTTGCCACCTGCACCGTGGAGATTACCAGCAGCGGTGACAATGTGTTGGGCAGAATATGCCGCCACATGATCCGGCGGCTCTTAAAGCCCATAACCCGTGCTGCATCCACATATTCCTTATGTTTTTCCGCCAGTACCGAGGCACGAACTGTTCGTGCATACTGCGGCCATTCGGCGATACCGATCACGAGGATCAGCATAAAGATGGCCAGATCGGCGTAAAGCTCCGCGCCGAAGGAGGCCTGAAAGACCGCCAGTACGACGATCGCTACCATCATGGTGGAGAAGCTCAGCTGAATATCGGCCAGTCGCATCAAAAAACTGTCGACTTTGCCCCCGAAATATCCGGCGGTCAGGCCGACCATGACCCCGATAATCATCTGCAATATAACGGCACAGATTCCGATCATCAGGGAGATCCGTGTCCCGTACAGCATGGTGCTGAGCATATCCCGGCCCTGGGCGTCGGTACCGAGCAGAAAGCGCTCATCGGCATCTTCCTGCCAGACCGGCGGCATTTCAGAATCCATGATATCGATCATCGACAGATCGTAAGGGTTATAGGGTGCGATGAGTGGGGCCAGCAGCGCAGCCAGCACATACAGGGCGAAAACAGTGAAACTCACCATGGCGACTTTGTCGCGGCTAAAGCTGTGTACCAGGTGTGAATCTTTGAATCGCTGCCAGGCACTGGGGCGCGGCGGTACTGTCAGAACGTCAGTCGTCATGATTATTTCCCTGCCAGTTTGACGGTAGGATTGACCAGACCATAAATCAGGTCCACGAGCGTGTTGGTGATGACGAAGATGGCGCCGACCACAATCAGGTAAGCGACAATCAGCGGTGTATCGACCCGGTTAACGGCTTCGAGAAACAGAAAGCCCATTCCCGGCCACTGGAAAACCGTCTCGGTCAGGATGGTGTAGGCCACCATCGTGCCGATCTGTACGCCACCGACCGTGATGACCGGCAGCATGGTGTTCTTGAGGGCATGCAGGAACCAGATGCGTAACGGTGACAGCCCTTTGGCCCAGGCATATTTCACATATTCGGACTCCAGCACCTCCATCATCTCCGAGCGAATGAGGCGGATAAACAGCGGTAGCATGATTGAGGCCAGTGAGAAACAGGGCAGAAGCAGGTGCGCGAGTCCATCCTGGGTCAGGAAACCGGTTTCCCAGCTACCAAACACGGGGATGGTCTCGCCTCTGCCGTAGGAGGGCAGCCAGTTGAGCTCCACCGCAAACAGGTAGATCGCCATGATGGCGGTCAGAAACACCGGTACCGAGATGCCGACGATACTCAGTCCCATGATCGCCTTGGACAGAATGCTGCGCGGCTTGATGGCCGAGTATACGCCCAGTGGTACCGAGAACAGGATGATGATAAGCGTTGCGCCGAACACCAGCTCCAGCGTTGCGGGGAGCTTTTTCAAAATGACATCAAGTGCCGGCTCTTTAAAGAAATAGGAGGTGCCCAGATCGCCTTGCAGGGCATTACCGGCGAAACGCAGGTACTGGGTCAGGAAGGGGTCGTTGAGCCCCAGTTCGTCGCGAAGCTCCTGGCGTTCTTCTTCAGAAACCGACTGTCCCACCAGCTCGCGCAGCGGATCTCCCAGGTTATCCTGGATAGAAAAGCTGAGCAGACTGATGACAAACATCACGATCAGGGCTTGCAGCAGCCTGCGTATCATAAAGGCGATCATAGTGTTGCATCTCTTTCAGGTTGAGTCGGATCAGAAGCTTTACCATCTACGGCAGCGGCGCTGTAGCAGGCCTGCGGCGAATGTCAGGTAGGGGCTTACCGCTTCCGACGGCGTATAAACGTGCGGTCTACCATTCAAAGGCGCCGGGATCGACACGTCGGGGCGATCCTGAAATTCTGAATAATTCACCGCACGGGCGACGAATTATTCAGAATTTATTGGCCTGGGAAGGTTGTCGTTGGATAACGCTGAACCTCATTGTTCCGCAGGTACCGCCCGGGTCGGGCGGTACTAATTGGATCAGATCCGGTTCATTGTTATGAGTTAAGAACGATCAGTCTTTGATAACCAGGTCGCCCAGGTAGGGGAAGTTCATGACGTTGAGTACCGGTGCGATATCAACTTTCTTGTTGGCAGCCCAGGCCAGATTCTGCCAGTGCAGTGGCACAAATGCGGCGTCGTCGAACAGGATCTGTTCAACTTTCTTCAACATGGCGCTGCGCTTGGCTGGATCTGTCTCGCTACTGCTCTTGTTGATCAGGGCATCCACTTCGGGGTTGCAGTAGTTACCACTGTTATACTGGCCTTTGCCGCTGTCTTTATTCGGGCACATGGTCAGAAATTCGCTGAAGTTAGCCGAATCTTCTGTGTCAGAATGCCAGCCGATCATCATCATATCCGCTGCGCGTGCGTCGAATTCGGGCCAGTACTGTGCTTTGGGCATGGTCTTCAGATCAACTTTGATGTTGATTTTGGACAGCATGGAAGCAACCGCCTGGGCGATTTTCTCGTCGTTCACATAGCGGTTGTTAGGCGCCATCATGGAGATGGTGAAGCCTTTTTCATAACCGGCTTCTTTCATCAGCTGACGGGCTTTTTTCAGATCATAGCGTGGCTTCAGACCGGATTTATGGCCTGCGTAACCGGCAGGGCTTTGCTGAGCAGCAGCCGTGGCGAAGCCTTTCATGATCTTTTTCACGATGCCTTCGTTATTGATGGCGTGAATGATGGCCTGGCGCACGCGCACATCCTTAAATTCAGGACGACGTTCCTGATTCATCTGGAAGGTGATGATCCGTGTGCCGGACATGCTGACCAGATTAACCTTCGGGTTGCTCTCGATACGCTTATGATCGGTAGGTGGTACCGGTGCGATAAAGTCCACATCGCCAGACAGCAGGGCGGCGACACGGGTCGGGGCTTCTTTAATCGGCGTCAGGACGATCTGGTCCACATTGCCCTTGGAATTTATATCCCAGTAGCTGGCAAAACGGTCAAACTCGACTTTGACGCCTTGCTCACGGCTACCCACCACATAGGGGCCGGTGCCTGAAAGGTTGGAAGAAGCGAATGAGTCACCGTGCTTAACCAGCAGATCCTTCGGCTTACCGTTGGCATCGGTACCGGAATAAAACTTGGAATCCATCGGGAAGATATAGGTGGCAGAATGCAGGACCAGCGGGTAAGGCTCTTTGGTAATCAGATCAAAGGTCAGGTCATCGATAACTTTGATGCCTTCGAAGGCCGTAAAGATGCCTTTGAAATCGGGGCTGGTCAGCATGCGTTCAAACGTCCAGCGTACGTCTTCAGCGCTGAGTTTGTTACCCGAATGGAATGTAACACCTTTACGCAGGGTGAAGCGCACGGTCTTGTCGTCGATTCGCTTCCAGCTTTCAGCCAGGCGGGCGTCAAAGCCAAGCTTTTTATTCCAGCGTACCAGCGGGTCGAACACCATGTGTGACAGTTGCAGCGTACCGCCGGAAAGTTGCTCATGGGGATCCAGAGAGACGGGATCGGCATCGTAGGCCATCTTGAGGGTGGCTGCCTGTACACTGAGCGATAAACCCAGGGTCAACGCGGCGCCAGCCACTAGAGAGGTCATTCGTTTCATCGTGTTTATCCTGCGCAGAAAATGCTGTTGTTATTAAGCCCGGTGTTATCGAGCTTATTGTTATAGAGCTTTTAGTTGCGCTGACTAGGCTCGATAATGCCGGGATATTACACAATCGAAATAATGAAAGGCGCCTATTCGTAAAACAAATGATGTTTTATATCAGTCGGTTAATGCGATTCTTCTCAGGCTTTGCCCTGGAAAAGTCCGCCGATCGCCTGGCTTAACTGGCTGGATCGTTCGGGGTTGCGGAAGCAACCCATGATGCGGTTGCGCATCCCCGGTATAAAGACCAGATCGGCGATCACCTGATTGAAACAGCCCTGACCGATCGGATTTTGCGCCAGTGCTTCGAGAAATTGCAGGCACAGAGCCGGGTCGTCGAGGTCCTTCCAGCAACGGCTGGCGATAGCCGC
>JBFGYY010000256.1:0-5207 GCA_041587095.1 Motiliproteus sp.
CCACGCTGCGGCGTATCGCCCGTGCTTGTGAGGACCAATCCCACAGACGCATCGCTGTAATAGACCTCCACATTGCCAAACAGCGGGTCTTGTTTGGACTTACTCTCGGAATAAGCAAGGTCCGAAACAACCATTCCTTCAGCAGCTGTAATGCTTATTTTATCGCGATAGAGGTAATAACCCTCATGAATGACCCAATCGAGACTATAGCGCCCGGGACTGATTTCAGAAGGCGTCAGCACGTATGCTTCATCGACAGGCATCGGGCCATCGTTTTTGCCTATCAAGTCGTCGAACAGTGTTGCCTGCACAGCAACAGGCGAAACGGCAACAACGATAAAAAGAACAAAACGACAAAGCGCCGAACAGACAAAATCAGATAAGCGAGAACAGTGGGTCACAGATTATTCCTTAGCGAAAACAAGCAGTGTTTAGGTCATAAGGTCTATTGACCCGCCCAAGAGCCATTGGTTTCAAAACCATTCTTCAGTGCGACGCCGACGCTGCGGTAAACGCGGAATAATCAGACCAACAACCAGGCCGATCCCAGCCACAGCAGCACCCCGAACAAACCAGCCCATTAAATTACGCTCGTCGGTGCCTTCAATTTCCGCACCAAGGCGATCAATTTCATTTTGCAGCTGAGCTGTTTCAGCGGTGGATTTCGCCCCGCGCTCAGTAGCCTGGTTTAATTCGGCACGCAACGTTTCGATCTCTTCTGCCTGAGCGGCTACAATAGCCTGGCTTTTCTTCAGCCCTTCCTCAAGAGCGGGCAGGCGAGCTCGAATGCTATCCCCCTGAATAACGTATTTCTTTTCTAACCAACCTTCTTTACCGTCAGCCGACTTAACCTGCACATAGCCGGTCTCTTCATTACGCGCCAAAATAGTGACCGGGGTGCCACTCTCCATGCTGCGGCGGATTCGATACCCGGGCGTCGGGCCTGTTCGTAACGGCACAGACACTTCATCACTAATATGATAAGTCGGTGCAGCTTCAACGGAAAATACTGGAACAAAAAAAAGGGAAATGAATAGAAGAGTTGCTGATAGGTCGCGATACATTTCATATAACCGTCATTGATGGATCAAGGCGCCGATTATAGCAGCCTAGCGCTCGTCGATTAAACCTTGAGAGACCGCCTCATCCTTACAGCGGGCTGTGTTCTTCTAATATATTCACGGTTATTGCAGGTCGCTTAGCGCTTCGCCCCGAAATATGGTAAAAAGTCGATCTTCGATTTAAATTCGCGTACCGGGGTTGGTGCACGAAACGTATTACTTCAGGGAACCATAATGACTGATATCCGCGTTGACGACCTTAATGTAGAGTCACAATCCATTCTGATCACCCCCAATGATCTCAAGGCGCAGTGCCCGCTGACAGCTAGCGCGATGACATCTGTTATTGAGGGACGACAGACCATCAGAAACATTCTCGACGGTAAGGACCATCGACTGCTTGTCGTGGTTGGCCCCTGCTCCATTCACGATACAGAGGCGGCGCTTGAATACGGTAAGCGACTCAAGGCCCTGGCCGATGAACTCAGCGATACACTGTATATCGTTATGCGGGTTTATTTCGAAAAACCAAGGACAACCGTTGGATGGAAGGGACTGATCAACGACCCTGACATGAACGATTCATTTCAGATCGATAAAGGATTAAGGATTGGCCGCCAGTTGCTGATCGACCTTGCGGACATGGGCCTGCCTCTGTCCACCGAAGCGCTTGATCCGATTTCACCACAGTATATGCAAGACCTCATCGCCTGGTCCGCTATCGGCGCACGGACGACCGAATCACAAACTCACCGCGAGATGGCCAGCGGTCTCTCCTGCGCAGTTGGATTTAAAAACGGCACTGACGGCGGTTTGACTGTCGCCATCAACGCGTTGCAATCGGTCAGCCACCCACATAGTTTCCTCGGCATTAACGGCGAGGGACAGGTAGCCGTGATTCGCACCAAAGGCAACGCTTATGGTCATATCGTTCTGCGCGGTGGTAACAACAAACCTAATTACGACTCGGTCAATGTGTCGCTTTGTGAGAAAGCGCTGGAAAAAGGCGGTATCAAACCAAACATCATGGTCGATTGCAGCCACGCCAATTCCAACAAAGACCCCGCACTTCAACCGCTGGTCATGGATAATGTTGCCAACCAGATCATCGAAGGTAACCGTTCTATTGTCGGCGTTATGATCGAAAGCAACCTGGCCTGGGGCAACCAATCTATTCCTGATGATCTCAGCGAACTGAAGTATGGCGTGTCTGTAACAGACGCCTGCATCGACTGGGAAAGCACTGAAACTTCGTTACGCAGCATGAAGACAAAGATTTCAGACAGCCTGAAGAAAAGACTTTAACTATTTGATTAAAAAAGGCTCCTGAAGGAGCCTTTTTTTATTAAAGCCGTTTAAAGCCACTCTTTACTTGTAGTATGAATTGTCGGTAATCGAATGATCTGTGACATCTTTGACGCCAGCAAGATCGGCTACACGCTCTATCAGCGTTTTTTCAACGCCGTCCTTCAGGGTCAAATCGACGGCACTGCAACCTTGACAGCCGCCTCCAAACCGCAAAATAGCGATATTGCCGGACTCTTCAGACACCACGTCAACCAGGGTCACTTCACCACCGTGGGAGGCCAGACCCGGATTGATCTCGTTATAAAGAATGTAGTTAATCTGATCTTCGATAGGACTATCGGCATTAACCTTTGGCACCTTCGCATTAGGAGCCTTGATAGTTAACTGTCCGCCCATTTTGTCTGCGGCATAATCAACCCGAGCCTCTTCAAGATACAGCAAGCTATTAGGCTCGAGATAAACGCGGAAATTAGACAGATCCATCACCGCGTCAGACTCCTGCACCTCATCCGGTCGACAATAGGCTAAACAGGTTTCTGCATAGGGGGTGCCCGGCTGCGTTACGAAAATCCGTACCGCGATACCTTCAACGTTCTGCTTTTTCAGCAGTTCGGCAAGGTACCCCTCTGCACTTTCTGTAATCGTGATGTTGTATTGATCCATGTGTCGGAAAACCTGACTGGTTGTTAGATTGCCACCATTCTATGCCAACTTAACGCAATAATGAACCCTACTAAAACCATCGGTTATTATTCGTCCGCACATCCAAACAGGATCTGCTAGAATGGCGGACCGTTGAATCGCCATCGAGGCTTATTTGCTACTTCATTTTCACAAACAACGACTTGAGGCAATTTTAAAGCTCGGACTGCCTATAATTGGCGGCATGCTGTCCCAAAGTCTGCTTAATCTAGTCGACACAGCAATGGTTGGCTCCCTCGGCGATGTTGCGCTGGCGGGTGTCGGCATTGGCGGATACGCCAACTTTATTGCTATCGCACTCATACTTGGCCTTTCGGCTGGCGTTCAAGCGATGGTCGCTCGCCGCAGAGGCCAAGGGCGAGACCATGATTCGGCGATACCCCTAAACGGCGGCCTGATGCTCGCCGTTATGACCTGCCTGCCCCTGATGGTTCTGTTTACTGTGTTTGCGGAGCCTCTTGTCGGGCTGATCAGCAACGACGCTGCGGTGCTTGCAGTAGCAACCCCCTATTTTGAATATCGAATTCTGGCGATGCTAGCCGTCGGTATAAACCTATCCTTCCGAGGCTACTGGAACGGCATAAACCATTCTCTCGTCTATCTTCGTGCACTTATTGTCGTGCATATATTGAACGTTATTATCAGTTATGTACTTATTTTTGGCGGCTTGGGTATTCCGGCTATGGGCGCCGAGGGAGCCGGATTAGGTACCGCGCTTTCACTCTATATCGGTGCGATACTCTATACCCTTATCACCCTTAAGCGCGCCGCAGGCCAGGGATTCCTGCGGGGAATTCCCGATGCGCAGACCCTGAAGAGCATGTTACGGCTCTCCATTCCCACCTCGGCGCAGCAATTTTTGTTTGCCGCCAGCGTCGCGAGCTTATTCTGGATTATTGGTAAACTTGGAGTCCAGGAGCTGGCTGTTGCTCATATACTCACCCATCTGTCACTATTTTTAATTCTTCCGGCAGTAGGTTTGGGGATGGCTGCCACAACGCTAGTCAGCCATGCCCTAGGTAGACGCAATCCGGATCAGGCATCCGAATGGGGTTGGGATGTCGTAAAAGTTGCCAGTATCATTTTGATCGTTCTAAGCTTGCCAATGTGGCTGTTTCCCGAACAGATATTATCGCTGTTTATTCGTGATCCGGAACTGATTGCTCTGGCCAGACTGCCACTACAACTGACAGCACTGGCGATCTGTCTTGACAGCGCAGCCATTGTCTTCGCTCAGGCCTTGCTGGGGGCAGGAGACAACCGGACGGTGATGCTGACAACAACGCTGGGCCAGTGGTTACTTTATCTGCCTCTCGCCTGGCTGGTCGGCCCCTACCTGGGCGGCGGGTTGCTGGCTATCTGGTGGCTTCAGGTAGCTTATAGAGGACTATCTTCGCTGGTCATGTCCGCAATCTGGGCAAAGCGCTCCTGGACCCGGATCCGGCTATAGAAGGCAGCAGTATATTACGGCAACTTATAGCACCGGCCCTTACTGCACCGCCTATAGTCATTACAAAATTTAACCGCACCGACACCCTGTGTCGTGCAGCATCGTACAGCAAAGGCTATCAACACAGCCCACCTTAAAACGGATGTAACGAGACAGATGGAACAATCATTAGTATTTTCATTTTTTCTGATTTTCACAGGTGCTGCCGTACTGGCTTCTGCAGCACTGTATACACGTCAACCCTTGCTGGTTGCCTACATTGTCCTGGGGGCCTTAATCGGCCCCTATGGCTTGCAAATGGTCAACGACACGCAACTTTTGTCAGACATATCCCACGTTGGAATAATTTTCCTGCTTTTCCTTCTTGGCCTGGATATGCAACCGAGCCACTTGGTGCATATGATCAAAAAAGCGACCCTCGTCGCTTTAATCAGCTCACTGGCTTTTGCAGCGATTGGCTACTTGACCGGCAAATTGTTTGGCTTTACCGAAACCGAAAATATCATCATCGGTATTTCGGTCATGTTCTCGAGCACAATCATCGGTATCAAATTACTTCCGACCACAGTACTGCATCACAAACATACGGGAGAGCTGGTTGTCGGTCTTCTGTTGCTGCAGGATGTCATCGCAATTCTGGTATTGCTGGCACTCTATAGCGGAGATAAGGAAGGCAGCGAGGCGTA
>JBFGYY010000257.1:0-5193 GCA_041587095.1 Motiliproteus sp.
ACGCTGACACCCTGACCGGCGGCCGGCTGCACGGCCGGCAGGAAGTCTTCGGTTGGCGGAGCCAGCAGATCCTGCTGGATCGGCTCCGGCTCGGGGGGCGGCTCTGGTGCCCGGGGCGCTGGGCGAGTGGCAGGCCGCGCACGACTGGTCGGTGTGCTGGTTCTAGGCTGGATTCTGGACGGGCGGGCATTGGCGGCTTTGACTTCCAGAACGACACCATGGAGGCTGTCCACACCCTGCTCAGCCATCAACTCCTTGATGCGATCGAAGTACTTATCACCCACCCAGTCCATAACGAACCTGTTGGGCGCCAGCAAGCGTAGCTGACCTGCATCACCCTCCTCAGCCTTCAACGGTCTGATCCAGGTATTAAACTGCTGTGACGAATACTCCTCACGCAGAAATTCCAAGCACTGCTGCCAAAGTTGGAGGGTCATGAACGATCTCAATAAAACCAGACGGGATAAGAGCTAGGCATTCTAGCGATTTGCAACACAGTTATCCACAATTTGGCAGGCAGTTTGACGGGATAACGCCATATAATCCACAACGTATAAAATAATTTAGCGCCATACTGACCCCAGATTCACAACTTAACCGCAGCTTACTCACCCTTTACCAATGCGATAACCACACAGTTACCAACAACACAACCTGTTGTTTATACAGGAATAGTATTATTTAATACTGAGGTTATCAACACAAGATGCGCCGCCAAAAGCCCCACAGACATGGTTTAAAACAATTCCCAACTCGCTATATTGCTTCGCAAAGAAAATAGATAAACTAGCGAATAAATTTGCACGCGACGGCGCTTTTCTCTAGAATTTCGCTCTTGTTTTCTAAGGTGGGGAGCATTCTCCCTTTTTTACCAGTAGGACTGAACCATGAAAAGAACATTTCAACCCAGCGTATTAAAGCGCGCCCGTAACCACGGATTCCGTGCCCGTATGGCTACTAAAAGCGGTCGTCAGATCATTGGCCGTCGTCGTGCCAAAGGTCGTGTCAGCCTGAGCGCATAAGTAAATTCGCTCAACAACTGAAGGCAGTTTATTGATGCCCGGTTTCGCATTTCCCCGGTGTTCACGTCTTTTGAATGCCGGGGATTTCAAACCCGTATTTGATGACGCCAAAATAAAAGTATCTGATAAGCATCTGCTTATCCTTGCTCGCCCTAATACACTTCCCCATCCCCGCATCGGCTTGGTCATTGCAAAAAAGAATGTCCGCCACGCGACACAGCGTAACCGGGTAAAACGGATAATTCGTGAATCCTACCGGTTGAATCGTCCGGATCTTCCCCATCTCGATCTGGTGATACTGGCACGAAAAGGGATCGGTGAGCTGGATAATGAGGCGTTGCACTCCTTGCTTGCAACCAGTTGGAAAAGACTGGTCAAATACACCCTTCGGCACCGGAGCCGTAATTGACGGTCTTCAAGCCAAACGGGCAGTAAGCAATATGCTTGCTCACAGCAACCCAAGTTAACAACGGCATCGGCAGACTCAGCATGGATATCCAACGTTTTACCCTGGTTGGGGCCCTGGCTATCATTACTTACGTCCTTGTTCTGCAGTGGAACAAAGACTATGGCGCCAGCTCCCAAGTACCACAACAAGCCTCCGTCTCCTCTTACAGTACAGCTCCCGACACGGTTCCCTCTTCTGTTTCGTCTGCCGATGTACCGGCTACAGAAACCGGCAACCCCCTGCCGACTAGCGTAAACGCGTCCAACACCGGGCTTATTCGGGTAAAAACCGATCTTCTCGAGATGTTGATCGACCCGAACGGCGGGGATGTTATTCAGGTTGCACTGAGCGACTATCTGGCCCAGCTAGGCAACGAGCAGAAGTTCATTCTGCTTGAGCAAAACGATCTGCGTACCTACACCGCACAGAGTGGCCTGACTGGTCGTAACGGCCCCGATGCGACGGGTAAGCGCCCGCTCTACAGCAGCACTAGCGCTAACTACAGCCTGGAGAACGGTGCAGACCAGCTGCAAGTTGATTTGATGCTGACGCAGGACAGCGGCGTTCAGATCACCAAACGCTTCACATTCACCCGTAACAATTACCAGATTCGTGTTGAATATCTGATCAATAACGCCTCAGACCAACCCTGGGAAGGCAGCCTGTTCGGTCAGATTAAGCGTGATGGCAGCGCGGATCCTTCCAGTTCAACCAGCATGGGTATGAACTCCTACCTGGGACCGGCCTTCTCCACTCAGGAAACCCCCTATCACAAAGTATCCTTCGGTGATCTGGACGACGAGAAGTATAACGCCAAAACACCTGCCGGCTGGGCGGCCATGCTGCAACACTATTTTGTCAGCGCCTGGATCCCTAATCCGGAACAAAACCACAGTTACTTTGCGAAAAAGAACGATGCCAACTATTTCGCAGGTTTTGTCTCTCCCAAACTGGAAGTCGCTCCCGGTAATCAGGGCAGCGTGAGCGCCACACTCTACGTCGGACCGAAAATTCAGGAAATTCTCGAAACGGTCGCACCCAACCTCGAACTGACCATCGACTACGGCTGGCTGTGGTGGATAGCTTCTCCCCTGTTCTGGTTGCTGAAAACGATTCAGCAGTTCGTCATTAACTGGGGCGTATCGATCATCCTGGTTACCGTCGTTGTTAAAGCCCTGTTCTTCCCCTTATCGGCCAAAGCCTACAGATCCATGGCTAAAATGCGCGCCGTTGGCCCGCAGCTGACGCGTATGAAAGAGATGTACGGTGACGACCGCCAAAAAATGTCTCAGGTGATGATGGAGCTGTACAAAAAGGAACAGATCAATCCATTGGGTGGTTGTCTGCCCATGCTGGTCCAGATGCCCGTCTTTATCGCACTGTACTGGGTGTTGCTGGAAAGTGTTGAACTTCGCCATGCGCCGTTCATGCTCTGGATTCAGGATATGGCGGTAATGGACCCCTACTTTGTCCTGCCTATTCTCATGGGTGTCACCATGTTTGTTCAACAGACACTGAACCCCACACCTCCCGATCCAATGCAGGCTAAAGTAATGAAGATGCTGCCCTTTGTCTTCACCTTCTTCTTTCTGTGGTTCCCGGCCGGTCTGGTTCTGTACTGGGTGGTCAACAACCTGCTGTCCATTGCCCAGCAATGGGTCATAACCCGGGCAATCGAAGAAGAAACAAACGGCAAGAAAGCCTGATTTTTCCAAGATAACAAAGGCTCCGTAAGGGGCCTTTTTTCGTTTAGCACCTTAATTTTCCAGCAGGTTTAGTCCGTTTCGGAGGTCTCTCATGCCGCTCAGCGATACTGATACTATTGCCGCGCTCGCCACGCCACCCGGCCGCGGAGGCGTCGGCATCATTCGCATCTCAGGCCCTGACTGTCAGGCCATCGCCGCAAAGATACTCGGCACCTGCCCAAAACCCCGCTACGCTCACTACGGTCCCTTCTTCGATGCCCACGGCGAAGAGATCGACCAGGGCATCGCCTTGTTCTTCCCCAATCCGCACTCCTTTACCGGCGAAGACGTACTGGAGCTGCAGGGGCACGGTGGACCGGTAATTCTCGACCTGTTACTGCGCCAAACCCTTGAACTTGGCGCGCGCATGGCGAGACCCGGCGAGTTTTCTGAACGCGCCTTCCTGAATGACAAGCTCGATCTGGCACAAGCTGAAGCGATAGCCGACCTGATCGACAGTTCATCTGAACAGGCTGCCCGTAGCGCCCTGCGCTCATTACAAGGCGAGTTTTCGCAGCAAATTCATAGCTTGGTGGAAGCGCTGATACAACTTCGTATCTATGTAGAAGCCGCCATCGACTTTCCCGAAGAGGAGATTGATTTTCTGGCCGATGGGCGCGTTGCCGGCGATCTGGAGTCCATTGAGGACCGTCTGCAAACAGTCCTGCGCAACGCGAATCAGGGCGCCATACTGCGCGAAGGGATGACCGTTGTAATCGCAGGAAGGCCTAATGCCGGAAAATCAAGTTTGTTAAACGCATTGGCCGGGCGCCAGTCGGCGATTGTCACGGATATCGCCGGCACCACCCGGGATGTATTGCGCGAACATATCCATATCGATGGCATGCCTCTGCACATCATCGACACAGCCGGACTGCGCGAAGGCGCGGATGAAGTTGAACGCATAGGCATTGAACGGGCCTGGACCGAGATACGCAATGCCGACCGGGTACTGCTTATGGTTGATGCTGCGAGTACCCCTGAAACCGCACCGCAAAAAATCTGGCCCGATTTTATCAGTCACCTTCCCGGTCTCGATAACGTCACCGTGATCCGCAATAAAATAGACCTCTGTGATGAAACACAGGGGGTGGATAACGTAGATGACTGCCACCTGATCCGGCTCAGCGCCAAGCAAGACCTGGGCGTCGACCTGCTCCGGCAACATCTGAAACAGTGTATGGGTTATGACAGTGCTAATGAAGGCGGGTTTATGGCCCGCCGCAGGCATATCGACGCCCTGCAACGCGCCCAGAGCGCACTGACAACGGGTCGCCAACAGCTCGAAGGCTATGGGGCCGGCGAACTGCTGGCAGAAGATCTGCGCTGTGCTCAAAATGCGCTTTCGGAAATCACCGGTGAATTCAATACCGACGATCTGCTCGGACGCATATTCAGCAGCTTCTGTATCGGCAAATAATCGCTATTACGGGCCAGCCTTTGGCTGGCCTGATCCCAGACCGATTGCGGTAACGAGCCAGGTTGTAGTTATGTGCTAGTTGTATTTGTGTGCTAGCTGTACTCATATTCTAATAGTTCGGCACGCCCTCGATCCAAGAACAGCACTTCAGCAGAAGCCCCCTCCAGAGTGAAACATATTTCATCTTTAGCAATAAAATTAGGGGTTACAATCATAGTGAGCACTTACTACGAATTAAGCCTCGAAAACATGGTGAATATTCTGACTCACTAATCCCGACTATTTTTTTTATTACAGATAAAGCCGCATGCCTTTTTAAAAACTTGCTAAAACATGCAGTATTATGCTTATCTGTAGTGTCTGCACTGCAGCAATTCACTGCGGCATGGGCAGAAACCAACGCTGAGTGCGTCTTATACGGACATTACGAACACCCTGTCATCAAACTGCAATCCTTCTCACGCAAGATTGCCTGAAAATGACAACACAGGAGAACAACCATGTTTGAAATTAACGAAGATTTTCGTCTGATCCGACACCATGGTCATCAGAAGACAC
>JBFGYY010000258.1:0-5175 GCA_041587095.1 Motiliproteus sp.
ACCGACAAATTCGGAACGGCGCAGCTCGATCGGCGAACTGTGATCAGCGCGCAGTGCGGCCAGGACCTCATCACCCAGTTTGGCGGTGTGGTCACGCTGCAGACGAACCAGAATATCGTTGGGCGAGCCAAAGGTCTGCACCACCACATCGCGGTAGCCGACCTTCGCCAGGGTCTCACGGATCTCGTTCAACGAGGCGGGTTGCTCATAATGCACTTCCACCAGCGCACCGCCGGTAAAGTCCAACCCGAACTGCAATTTCTGAACCGCCAGCGATGCGATGGAAAGCAGGACCAGCACGATGGAGATAGAACCTGCGATTTTGCGCAGGCCCATGAAGTTAATCACTTTATGCGTCATGCTCACGATCACACTCCCCAGCCGATAGACAGTTTCTTGATCGGCCGATTGCCGTAATACAGATTAACCAGCGCCCGCGTGACCATAATGGCGGTGAACATCGAGGTGATGATGCCCAGCGACAAGGTAACGGCGAAGCCTTTAACCGGTCCGGTGCCGACCGCAAACAAAATCACGGCCACCAACAGCGTGGTGATGTTGGCATCGAAGATGGTCGAGAAGGCGCGATCATAACCCGCGTTGATCGCCGACTGCGGCGGCATACCGTTCGCCAGCTCTTCCTTGATTCGCGAGAAGATCAGCACGTTGGCGTCCACCGCCATACCCACTGTCAGGACAATACCCGCAATGCCTGGCAGCGTCAGCGTCGCCGATAACATCGACATCGCCGCCACCAACAGCACCAGATTAAGCGAGAGCGCGATATTCGCGACCACACCAAAGGTCTTGTAGAAGAACAACATCAGCACCAGCACCAGAGCAAACCCGATCTGTACCGAGGTGACACCCAGGTCGATATTCTGCTGACCCAAGCTCGGCCCTACCGTACGCTCTTCGACGAAGTAGATCGGTGCAGCGAGGGCACCGGCGCGCAGCAACAAGGCCAGCTCGGAGGACTCTCCGGCACCGTCCAGCCCGGTGATGCGGAAGCTCGACCCCAGTGCCGACTGAATGGTCGCCAGGCTGATGATCTTGCTCTCAACATAGGGGACGCGGGTCTCGACTTCGACACCGTCGACCATCTCATAACGGGTACGGCTCTTATGCTCGATAAACAGTACCGCCATACGCCGTTTCACCGCATTACGGGTAACCCGGTTCATCAGCTTACCGCCGCTGCTATCCAGAGAGATGGACACCTGCGGCATACCGTTCTCATCAAAGTTGGACTGTGCGTTTGAAACACTGCTGCCGGTGATGATGATATCTTTCTCGAGATTAGCCGGACGACGGCCTTTTTCGCGGAACTCATACTGCTCGGTCGTGGAGCTGCTGGCATCGCTGCGCGCTTCGAGGCGGAACTCGAGATTGGCTGTTTTACCCAGAATTCGCTTGGCAGCGGCGGTGTCCTGCACACCCGGCAACTGAATAACGATGCGGTTACGCCCCTGACGCTGTACCAGCGGCTCGGCAACACCCAGTTCGTTGACCCGGTTACGAATCGTGGTCAGGTTCTGCTTGACGGCATAATCTTCGATCTCACGAATCTTCGCGTCGTTCAGGGTCACGCCCATATAGAAACCGTCGGCCTGATCATCGTCGCTGATCAGAAACTCTCTGTACTCGCTGCGCAGCAGGGAATGGGCGTTATCGCGGGTTTCGGCATCGGCAAACTTGATACTGAGACTGCCATCCTCTTTGTGACTGACCGCACGGTAGCGCAAACGCTCGGCACGCAGCTTCGTCTTGATCTCGCTGACGTAGACATCGAGGCGCTGCTTGACCGCAGAAACCATATCCACTTCCATCAGGAAGTGCACACCGCCGCGCAGGTCAAGACCCAGCTTCATGGGTCCGGCACCGATATCGCTCAACCATTGCGGGGTCGTGGGCGCGAGGTTCAGCGCCGTCACATACTCATCGCCCAGCGCACGACTGATGACCGCCTTGGCCGCCAGCTGCTGCTCACTGTCCGCGACACGCACAGACAGGTTGCGCTCGGTCAGTTCCTCACCAAAGAAAGCGATATTCTCCGCTTTCAGGGCGCGGGTCACTCGATCCAGCAGACGCTGATCGACCGGTGTGGATGTGCGGGCACCGGACACCTGAACTGCAAAGTCATCGGGGTACAGGTTGGGCGCTGCGTACAGGCCGCCAATCAGCAGCACGAACACAATAACGAGGTTTTTCCAGAGAGGGTATTTATTCAACATGGAGTCGGCTCAGCATCGCAATGGATGGTCCTGATAGAGGTGGTCCTGAATAAGAGAACGCCACTGACAGGGCAGTGGCGTTACCATTTCGCATCGGATCGGACCTTAGATATCCTTGATGGTTCCCTTCGGAAGGGCCGCCGCGACATGGGCTTTCTGGAACTTAAGTTCGACGCCTTCAGAAACGGCCAGCACCAGGTAATCGTCGGTAACTTTCGTTACCCGCGCCAGCATCCCGCCGCTGGTAACCACTTCGTCACCCTTGGCAATCGAGGCGATCAGGGCTTTATGCTCTTTCGCGCGCTTGCTCTGCGGACGCCACATCATGAAATAGAAGATAAGACCAAAGCCCACCAGGAAAATCAGGCTGGAAATATCGCCACCAGGGGCAGCAGCAGCACCTTCAGCCGCCATAGCGGGTGAGATAAAAAAGCTCATTCGTGTCTCCTAACAATAAAATCGATGTTATGACGCAATACAGCACAGTTCCGGCAGGCTTTTAGCCTAATGCAGGGGTTTCCTGGCCGCGCTTGCGGTAGAACATATCCACAAAGTCGTCAAATTTACCCTGTTCGATAGCCGTGCGCAATCCACCCATCAGCTTTTGGTAATAATGCAGGTTGTGAATCGTGTTCAGTTGAGCGCCCAGCATCTCCTGACATTTATCCAGATGGTGCAGATAAGCGCGACTGAAATTACTGCAGGTATAGCAGTCACATTCAGGGTCCAGCGGACCAGGATCATGACGGTGCACCGCGTTACGGATCTTGATCACGCCGGTGGAGATAAACAGATGACCGTTGCGCGCATTGCGGGTGGGCATCACACAATCGAACATATCCACACCGCGGCGTACGCCTTCGACCAGATCTTCCGGACGACCGACGCCCATCAGGTAGCGGGGGCGGTCTTCCGGCATTTTGTACGCCAGATGATCCAGCACCATCATCATCTCATCTTTCGGCTCACCGACTGAAAGGCCGCCAATGGCATACCCATCGAAGCCGATCTCGGTCAGCCCCGCCAGCGATTCATCGCGCAGCTCGGGATACATGCCGCCCTGGATGATACCGAACAACGCCGCCGGATTGTCGCCATGGGCGTCCTTGCTGCGTTTAGCCCAACGCATGGACAGACGCATGGAATCGGCCGCCTCGCGCTCGGTTGCAGGATAGGGCGTACACTCGTCAAAGATCATCACGATATCGGAGCCCAGATCGCGCTGCACCTGCATCGAGATCTCCGGGTTCAACTCCACCTTGGAGCCGTTAACCGGCGACTGAAAGGTCACGCCCTGCTCGGTAATTTTGCGCATTTTACCCAGACTGAATACCTGAAAACCGCCGGAATCGGTCAGGATCGGTCCTTGCCACTGGGTAAAATTATGCAAATCGCCGTGCGCCTTCACCACTTCGGTGCCGGGGCGCAGCATCAGATGAAAGGTGTTACCCAGAATAATCTCGGCGCCCGTCGCCTCGATATCCCGTGGCAGCATGCCCTTCACGGTACCGTAGGTTCCTACCGGCATAAAAGCCGGGGTCTCGACGGTGCCGCGCGGAAAGGTCATACGGCCACGACGGGCCTTGCCGGCAGTGCCTTTCAACTCAAACGACATAAAACAGCTGCGGCTCATAGAGACGTCTCCTCGGTGGTGGCACCGGCCTGCGGCAACTGCCGGGTCAGGAACATGGCATCACCATAACTGTAAAAACGGTATTGCTCGCGAATCGCTTCCTGATAGGCCGCGCGGATATGCTCGGTACCACTAAAGGCACTGACCAGCATCAGCAGAGTCGACTCGGGCAGATGGAAATTGGTTACCAGAGCATCCACAACATGGAAGGGTCGGCCCGGATAGATAAAGATATCGGTATCGCCGGCATAAGCAGCGATCTCGCCCTGGGCAGCCGCCGTTTCAAGGCAGCGTACGCTGGTGGTACCAACGGCCACCACACGCCCGCCACGGGCCTTGGCGGCGCGAACCTGTTCGCAGACCGCCTCCGGCACATCGATCCACTCGGCATGCATGGTGTGTTCCTGAACCGTCTCGGCCCTGACAGGCTGAAACGTCCCGGCACCCACATGCAGGGTCACGAAGGCGATTTCGACGCCCTTATCGCGCAGCGCCTGCAGCAGCGGCTCATCGAAATGCAGCCCCGCCGTCGGCGCCGCCACAGCCCCCTGACGTTCGCTGTACACGGTCTGGTAACGCTCGCGATCGGTCGGTTGATCTTCGCGGTCGATATAGGGCGGTAACGGCATATGGCCAATGGCCTCCAGCAGTTCAACCACCGAGGTCTCGCCGCCAAAGCGCAGTTCAAACAGGTCGCCCTGCCGTGCCACCATCTCGGCTTCGGCCTGCCCTTCCAGCAGCAAACGCGCACCGGGCTTGGGTGATTTGCTTGCCCGCACATGGGCCAGTACCGTGTGGGCGTCCAGCACCCGCTCCACCAGCACCTCGACCTTGCCGCCGGTCGC
Organism: Motiliproteus sp.; assembly: GCA_041587095.1. GTDB lineage: Bacteria > Pseudomonadota > Gammaproteobacteria > Pseudomonadales > Balneatricaceae > Motiliproteus. The sequence continues at coordinate 4,713 of JBFGYY010000258.1, forward strand.
CTTGGTGCCGAACAGCCGTGCGGGAATAACCCGGGTGTTATTGAACACCATCAGGTCACCGGGATTCACCCGTTCCAGCAGGTCGGGAAAATGGCGATGCTCTATAGCACCACTGTTACCGTCCAGACAAAGCAAGCGGCTATCGGTACGCTGAGCGGCCGGAAAACGAGCGATAAGCTCATCGGGAAGATCGAAATGAAAGTCTTTAACACGCATGATTCAGATAGGGATCGCAGAAAAGGCGCCGAGTTTACCGCAAAGTTGTAAAAAATGCAGTCTTCAGAGCATTGACCTGCGCTTCTGCGAGTATATAATACGCCCCTCTTCGGATGCTGACTTGCGTTGCAACAACGTGGAAAGTAACTGACAGAACAGATTATGGCGGTGTGGTGAAATTGGTATACACGACGGATTCAAAATCCGTTGCCGCAAGGCGTGGCGGTTCGAGTCCGCCCACCGCTAC
>JBFGYY010000259.1:0-5159 GCA_041587095.1 Motiliproteus sp.
ATTAAGCGGCCCGAAAGCCCCTGACAAGGCGGCAGACCCGATCATTGTTCATCCGGATGTGCGCCGGATGCTGCTGACCCAAAAAGCGTTTGCAGAAGGCGGCCGGGCGCTGATTTATTACGCCGCGCAACAGGTGGACATTACCAAGCACGGCAGTGTTGAAGAACGCGAGGAAGCGGAGGCGTTGCTGTCGCTGCTGACACCGATCGCCAAAGCGTTTCTGACCGAAGTCGGCTTCGAGTCAGCCAATCACGGCCTGCAGATCTTTGGCGGACATGGCTACATCCGTGAATGGGGTATGGAGCAAAATGTGCGTGATAGCCGTATCTCCATGTTGTACGAAGGCACGACCGGGATTCAGGCGCTGGACCTGCTGGGTCGGAAAGTGCTGATGAGTCAGGGCGAACTGCTGAAGCGCTTCACCAAAAAAATACATCGCTTTGCTCAGGAACACGCGGAAGACTCGGCGATGGCTGAGTTTGTCGCGCCCTTGCAGGCGCTGAATAAGGAGTGGGGAGCGTTGACGATGCAAATTGGTATGGCGGCGATGAAAGACCGGGAAGAAGTTGGTGCGGCGTCGGTCGATTATCTGATGTACTCCGGTTATGTCACGCTGGGTTATTTCTGGGCGCAAATGGCTCAAAAGGCGCAGGTAGCGTTGGAGGCCGACGAAGGTGACAGTGCCTTTTATCGGGCTAAACTAGAGACGGCGCGTTTCTATTTTCAACGCATATTACCCCGTACCCGTACCCTGGCTGTAACGATGGTAGCCGGAGCCGGGTCTCTGATGTCCATGCAGGATGACGATTTTTCGGTACGTTGAGTCAATGGTGAGGGACGAGATTTCGTCCCCGACACGAATTTCAGAGGAAGATGAGTATGAGTAATAACCGAGCACTTTTTGATCGCTTGATCAGTCACTTTGATGCCAGCGCAGCGGCCGATATGGACGAAACCTTTCAATACCATCTCGGTGATGGAGAGAGTTACTACCTGCGTATTGCCGATGGGCAGTGCACCCTGCATGAGGGGGAGTTGGAGGAGCCATCGGTGACGCTGAAGCTTGACCCGGCGACGATGCTTGAAATTCTGGATGGCGAAACCGATGGCATGCAGGCATTTATGGCTGGCCGTGTCGTCGCGGAGGGTAACATCATGCTCGCACCTCGCCTGGCTGAGCTGTTTCCGGTCGAATAGCCTGCAACGGGTAATCCCATGCTGCCCGATGCCGGGCGGCTCACCCGTTTGCACCAGCAGTGATACCCCCCTGACTCTTCGCAGTCACTCACACCAATACGATCAACAAAAACAAAAACTAAAATCAGGTTGAGCTATGAGCGCGTTGTTACAAGCCGTGCCGGAACACGGCGTCTTTCTTGCACCTATCAATCCGGAAAAGGTGACAACCATTGTTGAAACCTTCGATCTGGCGTGTCAACGCTATGCCCAACGACCGGCTTTTACCAGCCTGGGTTGCACCCTGAGCTATGCCGATCTGGAGCTTCTTTCACGGCAATTTGCCGCTTATCTTCAGCATGATCTTGGCTTGGTACCCGGTGACAGAGTTGCTGTTCAGTTGCCTAATCTGGTGCAGTATCCGGTTGTCGTCTTCGGCGCCATGCGTGCCGGTCTGGTTATCGTAAATACCAATCCGCTCTATACGGCCCGTGAAATTGAGCATCAGCTACGCGATTCCGGGGCGAAGGCGCTGGTGGTTTTAGCGAATATGGCGTCGGTGGCTGCCCGAGTAATCGACAACACTGCTGTGCAACAGGTGATAGTTACCGAAGTTGCTGACCTGCATAAACCGCTCAAACGTACCCTTATCAACGGCGTCGTACGCCATGTGAAAAAGCAGGTGCCGGAATACAAGATCGCCGGGGCGCTAAGTTTTCGTCAGGCGCTGCAACGGGGGAAATCACTCACGTTGCGCCCTCATTCCCCAACCCATACAGACCTCGCGGCCCTGCAGTATACGGGTGGAACAACCGGCGTGGCCAAGGGCGCTATGCTGAGTCACGGAAATCTTGTCGCCAATGCGCTGCAAGTTGAAGCTCACCTGGGGCACTGGCTGGCAGAAAAAGACGAGCTGTTTATCGGCCCATTGCCTCTCTACCATATTTACGCGTTCACACTGCATTGCATGGTGTTGTTATCGCGTGGTGCGCACAGCGTATTGATCCCTAATCCCCGTGATATGTCCGCCTTTGTCAAAGAACTGCGGCGCTGGCCATTCAGTGGCTTCGCCGGATTAAACACGCTCTTTGTGGCGCTATGCCGGGATAGTGGATTTCGGCAGCTGGATTTCAGCCGGCTTAAATTTACCGCTTCCGGCGGAATGGCGCTGACCCGTGAGGCTGCCCGGCAATGGCAGGAGATTACCGGCTGCGAGATATTGGAAGGCTACGGATTAACAGAAACATCACCTGCGGTGACGTTCAATCAACCGGACTGCCTGCGCCTGGGTTGTGTCGGCCGGGCGGTACCGCTGACGGAACTGCGTATCTGCGATGAAATGGATGGTGAACTGGCGCAAGGTTTAACCGGAGAGCTGCAGGTCCGGGGGCCGCAGGTGATGGCCGGTTACTGGCAACGGCCGGCCGAGACAGCGCAAGTGTTGACGGACGATGGTTGGTTACGGACCGGGGATATCGCCCTGATTCATGATGATGGCCAGGTACAGATCGTCGATCGGAAAAAAGACATGGTGGTGGTGTCAGGCTTTAACGTCTATCCGAATGAGATTGAGGATCTGGTTTGCACCATGCCAGGCGTGCGCGAATGCGCGGCTATCGGAGTCGCCGACCCCCGCACCGGTGAAGCGGTCAAACTGTTCGTGGTGGCGGACGACGCTGCATTATCGCCAGAAAGTATCCGTGCATTTTGCCGCTCGGCGATGACCGCTTACAAAGTGCCGCGCTACATCGATTTTTGTGATGACCTGCCCAAAAGCAATGTTGGCAAGGTGTTGCGACGCGCATTAAAAGCGCAGGAACAAACACCGTAACAACACTGCAGGCTCCGGTTTTATCGCGCACTGACATCAGGGCCGCGCAGCGAATAACAGGCAGGCGCAAGACCCGCGTTATCTGTTCGTGAATCGGATAAAAATTAGCGCGTATTGCTTTGATTTAAAGGCATAAAGCGAGTTTCGGAAAGCTGATTTATGAAGCTCGCTCCCTTGCTCCTGCCACCAACCAGAAGAGGTTACGATGCATACAAATCCACCCGCTAATCGCCGCTTGTTGCACACCCGCACGGTGACCTGTCAGGGCTATATTCGTGATGACGGCTTGTGGGATATAGAAGCACGCATGACCGACATAAAGAGTTTCGCGATCAGTAATCCCGACCGGGGCGGTTCAATTCCCGCCGGTGAACCGCTGCATGACATGGTTCTGGGCCTCACCATCGACCGGAATATGCGGGTTATACATGTCGATGCGCGTATTGATTTGGCACCTTTTCGTCCTTGCGCAACAATAGCCCGTTCTTTTTCACAACTGAAAGGCATGTCGCTGACGCCGGGGTTTCTGCGTGAGGTAAAAGAAACCTTCGGTGGTACTAAGGGTTGCACCCATCTGGTGGAGTTATTACCGGTGTTAGCCACGACGGCGTACCAGACGTTATGGCAGGCCGAGTCCGGATATGATGCTGACGATCCGGCGGTACAAACATTTTTAATCGATAGTTGCCATGCACTGGCCGGCAACGGAGAAGTGGTTCAGCGTTACTTTTCAGACCAGAATGAATTGGCATCGCAGGGCCGCTGACTCAGGCAGCCGCTGAGTAAAAAGAGCGCGAAAAACGCATCGATATTAACAAGATTCGATACAGACGGTTGCCAACCAATCGATTAGACACAAGCACAGTGCATAGCCGCGGCGCTGAATAATTGGGCACGGGGTACATTGCCCGGTAGATAATCAGTTGAATAAACATCTCCTTAGCGTTAGGTTTGTCATTTCAAACGACATTCAAGAGCCCGCACATGACTGAAACAACAACCAGCCCGGTATCAGAAACGGTTCAATACCGGCAAGCGGATGGCATTGCCACAATTCGCATCACCCGCCCTGAAAAGCGCAACGCGCTGACTCAGGACATGTATATGCAACTAACCCAGGCCCTGCAGCAGGCCGACGCGCAGGCTTCGGTTCGGGTTGTCTTACTGCAAGGCAGTGATGGCTTCTTTTGCAGCGGTAATGATCTGGGCGATTTCGTTCAGGCGATGCAGGATCACAAGGCCGAATCTGAAGGGCAGGTAGTAAAAGAGGGGGATTTGATCGCACAGGTGCGTCAGTTTCTGCAAACATTGTCCCGTTTTCCCAAGCCTTTGGTCGCTGCCGTGGAAGGGCCCGCAGTCGGTATCGGCACAACCATGTTGCTGCATTGTGACCTTGTCTATGCGGCACAAAATACCCGCTTTCAACTGCCGTTTGTCAATCTCGGCCTGACGCCTGAAGGCGGTTCCAGTGCCATCCTGCCCGCGATGCTGGGTCATCAGCGTGCGGCAGAATTGTTGTTATTGGGTGAGCCGTTCAGCGCCGATGAGGCGCTGGCGATGGGATTGATTAACCGTGTCGTTGCGGATGACGCCGTGATTACCGTTGCGCAGGAGCAAGCGAGCAAGCTGGCAGCAAAAGCACCAGCGGCGCTACTCGCGGCTAAAGCGATGCTGCGCAACAATAGTGGTAAACCCATCAGCACCGTTCTACAGGAGGAAATTGATCAATTTGTTACCCAGCTGCATTCGCCGGAAGCCGCAGAAGCGCTGGATGCTTTTTTATCGCGCCGTCCTGCAAATTTCCAGCGCTAGCTGTTTTTTTTGACCGTCCGTACAAATTTATTGAGTAAACGGCGGTCATTTCCTGCCGTTTTGCTTTCAATACGCCACACAGTCACTATTATTGACTGTAGTGCAGACCTTATACGCACACCGGCTTGCGCTTTATTTGCTAACTCGTTGGCATAGAGACTCCAACATCCTGGCATGACCTACCGATTGCAGTTGAACACGCAGACGGGTGTTCTGTGTTCAAAGCGTTAGGATATTGATGGTGCAGTACGATTTATGACCAAAGACCTGGCGTTTTTTTTTGGTAAAAGCCCGCAGCAGTTATTACGCTTGATAACGGTACTATCGGCTATTTCCAGCC
>JBFGYY010000260.1:0-5156 GCA_041587095.1 Motiliproteus sp.
CCCTGCAAAAGCGTTCCAGCAACCGTATGCAGATTAACAGCTTGCACCCTCTGCGAGGAGGCGATGTCCTCATCGCCACAGCCCGCAAGAGAGGCGACAAGTAAGCACAGCAACAGTCTGCACTTGAAAGCTAAAACCCGCATCGCTACTGATCAGCCACCTGAGTTTCTTTTACCGGATGAAACGCCCGGGAAATGTAGCTAATCAAGGCCTGAACCTGAGCCTCATTCAGTACAGATTTCCAGGCAGGCATCGACGTACCTAACACGCCATCACGGATCACAGCCCGTAAACGCTGCCGGTCCATCGCCGACATAAACACAGTGTCGGTCAAATCGCGGGGGTGCCGATCCAGAAAGCTGCCAATCCAGTTTTTACCCGTACCGTCAGCGGCATGGCAAAACGCACAATTGGTCTGAAACAGATCGGCTCCCTGCTGCTCCTGTGGCGTTAAACCAACCAGCTCCTGCACGGTATCATGCTTGGCATAAACACTGGCTGAGGTCACGGCATCGATTTCTGAATAGGAAAAGTTATTGCGCGGGTACGAAATGGCGCGCAAATCCCAGATTACCCCTTCGTCCTCGACCCTGGCCCTGTCATGACAGCTGATGCAGGACGTCAAAAACAGCGCTAGCCCCCGACGCTGGTCAGCATTCAAGGTTTCCTGAGCCGTATCAAGCGCCAGCTCCCCGGTTGCAAACGGGTAGGCTGATCGATACCGCTCATGATTCGGCCAACCATTTTCGGTTGTGTGGTAACGGGTGTTTTCCCTCTGGTCGATCATGAACTCCTGCCGGATAAAATCGACAACAATTTCGATTTCGTCCGCATTCAGGTAGCGGGTGAAGGAGACCATTCCGGTTCCCTGCACCCCCTCAGTCACGACCCGCACCATTCGATCGCGACTCAACGACTCTGGTGGGGTCGAGGTAAAATCCCGCGGGGCAGGCTCCATATACGTTGCCGCCAGCGTAGCGGCATCCCCCGAGTAACCGTGGCAATAATAACAACGGTAATTATAAAGTTTGCGGCCCTGCTCGTGACGTTCAGCATCGACGGAGGCATAAACTCCCGTGTTTGCCGACATGATCAGAACAGCCCAGACCGTCGCGACGCAGCGCCGCAGTAGAGTTTCCGGGCTCATAGATGCTCCAAGTCCGTGTCAATATCAGGATTCAGGCCGAATAAAGGCATGAAACACATACTCGGACAGGTCTGCGATCTCCTGTTTGCTCAGCACCTTGTTCCAGGCCGGCATCTCTGATCCGATAACGCCTTTGGAAATCACCTCGTACAGGTGAACCCGGCTATATTTAGCCCGCGCTGCCGGATGACGAAAATCGCGCGGCTTCGGAAAGATGAAATAGGCACGAGGGCCCTGGCCGTCGCCTTTCAAACCGTGACAGGCAACGCAGCTTCTCTCATACAGCGCGAGGCCAGCCTCGGCATCGCCGGTCAGACCCAGCGGCATCGGGTCATTCAGATTCTCCAGACCGTGCGCATCATGATCATGCTCTTCGCTCATAGCCGCTTCAGGTTTAGCTTCTGCATGCTGCATAGGCATCGACTCTTCACGCACCCCCATGATGGACTGGCGGACATAATCGACTACCGATTCAATCTCATCATCATTGAGGCGTTTCTTCCACGATGACATGGCGGTTTGAGGCCGGCCATAGGTCACGGAGAAGATCATGCGTTCACGGGTTAACTCTTTCTGTAATACCGGGTCGGTGAAATTCGCCGGAGGAGGGTTGAGTCCGCTTTGCGCCCAGACGGCACCCTGTCCGCGGTCGCCATGGCAGACAGAGCAGTACTCGGCAAAGATACGCCGGCCGTCAGAGCTGATTTCAGTCGTACTTGAAGGCATAAAACGCACACGGATATAATCCGCGACTCCCGCAATCTCCTCGCCGCTCAAACGTCCCTTCCAACCACTCATCGCCGTTCCCGGACGGCCTTCGGCGATAGACTGGATCATACGTTCGCGGGTTAACTCCACCCCGGCCGTCGGCGTTGTAAAGTCCCGCGGCGGCGGCATCAATCCACCGCTGGCCCGGCTTTTGCCATCACCGGCATCGCCATGGCAGACCGAACAGAACTCCTGGTAAATCTCCTCCACGGATGATTTAGATGAGGTTTGAGCCACCGCCATAGCACTATGGCCTGCAGATTCACTCATCGTTTGATCAACCGAGGCGGCAAACACTGGTCCTAAAAACAAAATAGACAGCAGACCGGAAAAATATCTTTTACGTTCCATGAAGATAGCCTTAAATTTCCACTGAAAAGTTAGGTAAACTATTACCTACAGATAAAACCGCACAAATCATAGCAAAATGGATCGCCTATTGACATTCACTACTGCGGAGCACTTGCTTCCTATCTTACTTGAATTTAACCTTTCTCTCACAGAGAACTGAGGATAAGCGATCTTTTACGCCGAGATCCAAACGACAAAAGGGAACCCGAGATATCATGCCTACAAAACGTATCGCTCTCATAAGCCAGCGACTATCGATTCTGGTTCTTTTGGCCCTGGCAGGCTGCGCTGCGCCGCCGCCGATGGCCGAGCGCCCTGAACTCGTGTTTCCTGATCCGCCTGACGAAGCTCGCTTTGTATTCGAACATTCAATTCGAAGCAATATCGATATTGAAGGAGAAACGGAAGACGAGATCATGACTCGTTTCCTCACAGGCGTTTCCCGGGGCGCGGAAGGTTTTGCCAAACCCTTCGACGTCACCGTGAATAAAGGTCGTATCTTCGTCAGTGATACCGTGCAAAGCGCCGTCATCATGATCGACCATGCGGACAAAATATTCCGTAAGATCACTAACGACCTACCGATTCCCATTGGTAAACCGATGGGCCTGGACACTGACGACCAAGGCAATTTATTTGTTATGGACTCCGTCAGCAGAGAAGCCCTGATGTTTAACCGGGATGGCAAATTTCTCAAGCGTCTCGGCGATCCTTCACTGCTGTCCCGACCAACAGGTATCGCCGTGAATCCGGAAGGTACCCTGCTGTTTATTGTCGATGTGGGCGGTGTGAGCAGCAATTTGCACAACCTTCAGGTATTCGATATTGCCAGTGGCAAGCATATTAAAACCATCGGCACCCGCGGCAGCGAGGAGGGGACCTTCAACCTGCCCAAGGATGCTGTTATCGGCAAAGACGGCCTGATCTATGTAGTGGACAGCGGCAACTTCCGTGTCAGTGTGCTGGATCAGGACGGCAATCACGTCCGCTCCTTCGGCAAAATTGGTCTCGAATACGGTAAATTTTCCCGACCCAAAGGGATCAGTCTTGACCCTGACGGCAATATTTACGTGATCGACGCCGGATTTGGCAACTTCCAGATATTCAACAAGGAAGGTCAGCTGCTGATGTTCATCGGAGAGCGCAGCTCGCGCGGTGACCGTGCAGAATACATGCTGCCTGCAGGAATCGATGTTGATGAAGACGGGCGCGTTTACGTCGTAGACCAATACCACGCCAAGCTCGAGATATACCGTCCCGCGGCCCTTGCCGATACCGATGGCTATCTGGGCAAGGTGAAACGCATGGAGGCTGAAGCCAAATTGAAGAAGCTTAAACCCGACGCCAAAGCAGCTGAAAAATCGGCGGCAAAAGCACCGGAGTAAACACAAGGCAATCACCGTTAAAGACGTGGCAGGTTAAAAACACCGTGTCGATTAAAAAAGGAGCGACTCAAGCGCTCCTTTTTTTGTCCTGAATTCATGACAATCAACGGCCAGTTGCGAAAACAGACCGAAAACCGTCCAGCACAGCCCGGCTTACCACCACTTAACCGGCGAACCTTCGTGCAAAATACTATGGCAGCGCTCACAGTTATGCGGTGAGAATGCGACCTTGCCATGGCACACACCGCAGTGCTCTCCCGAGTAGATGGAGCCCATGCTGATATCCACCTTTCCCCGCTGAGCCGGGAATATCGCATCATGGCAGTTTTCACACGCCAGCCACATGCTGTGTAATTTATGCGGAAAGCTGACATGCGGCATCGCGGCCGTATCCTTAAACACGATATCCTGATCCCAGACCACCATCTCTTCATCACCGATACGGCTGGCCCGCGGAGCAATAAGCTTATCGACCAGTGACTTTGCCCAATCGATCTGTTCAGACGAGTCACGTGGCAGCTTACCGATAATTTCTGAGGGCAACTGCAGCATGGACAGATCCGGGTTGGCCGGATCATGAATACCATCGTTCCACTCCCGCATACGCTCATCCTCGACGGAGGTTGTCGAACGAGCCTTGCGGGATGTCGGTATCAAACTGCCCTTAACTAAGCGGATATGGTAAGAAATACTGACTTTAAGGTGTGCATTGATCTCGCCGGTTTTAAAATCGATCTGCCAGGCGTAATCCGGATTATCCTTGTACTCCGTGGCGCTCCAGAAAAACCAGGCGGGCGCATTCGGAAATACATCGGTATTGATTGCCGGGTCCGCACAGTTGCGCGCGATCAGCGTTCTTAATTCCTGAACGCTCGGCAACCGCCAGCCCTTGCCGGCCTCCGTGGCATTAATACGCTGCACTTCGCTATGCGCATCACGCCAGCTAAACCAGGATTTCACCTGTTTCTTAGCGCTTTCAAGACAGCTTCCGCCATCCCAGACCTGCCCAACGGCACAACGCTGCCAGGCCAGCCCTGTAACACGGTCGACCGCAACGCCGTCATCCTGAAGAAGGAAGCGCTCGGTCGGCATGTTCGCTAACGCACCTTCTTCACACGATTGAGCCTGTACCAGTACTGGTGACATCCATAACACCGGTATCAACAGGGAACTTAAGGTAATGGCTTGTTTCATGAATTCCCGATCCCACTTATAGTTTTAGATGTATAACCGATATACCGGACGCCGGGGACGCCCCGATGATCCTAGTGAACTGGCCCATCACGCGTCCCGGACAACGAACCGGGATTTAACCGGGCCCTTATCGTCGGTGGTATGATGGACGGCAGCGAGGACGCTTTGATCGGCGCATTGTCAGGTCGCCCTAACCGCGCCTCCCATTCCCACAGCGCCGCACGCGCCTTGACGGCGAACGAGCGCGAACGCTCATCTTCGCTCTGCTGAGCGCTGAGATGCAGGTAGCTTCGCATCGCACCAACAGCCCC
>JBFGYY010000261.1:0-5137 GCA_041587095.1 Motiliproteus sp.
AAAAAGGCGTTTTCCTTGCGTTCAAAACAGCCACTGACCGACGCTCGCTTGATGGTGAAACAGGAGGTCTTGTCCGCACCGATCAAATCTTCAAGACAGTTCCCGTGTTTGTCGTCGAGCAGAATTTTTGGCTGGCAACGAAATTCCGCGTCGACTTTCTCAGGGGGGATCGGGTCGAAATTGAAGACGTCCAGTGCCGTTTCGATATCCCTGCCCATAAATCTCGCCGCTTCGGGGATCACGTAACCACAGCGCTCAAACTCAAAGCGTACCGCCAGGTCGGAAGGCTCCATGATTTCCAGCATCAGTATGCCTTCGCCCAGGGCGTGTGGGCGACCTCCCGGGATCAAAAACACATCTCCGGGCTTGACCGGAATACGATCGAAACACTTTTCAATGGATTCGATATCCTGGTTTTCGATCCATGCCTTGAGCTGTTCACGGCTGGGCGACCTTTGGAATCCCGCATAGATATACGGGTCGCTGACGTCATCGCGAGTTTCAAGAATCACATAGGCTTCTGTCTTGCCGCGGGGCAGGCCCAGTCTCTGCTGGGCAAAGTCACGGGTCGGGTGAGCCTGGAAGTGCAAACGGGTTGAGCTGTCCAGGTATTTGACCAGGGGAATGTCTTCCATCGAGCGGGCGGCGTCGCCATCAGCCCCTAAAAAGTATTGTTGCTCTTGCCGCAGCAAGTCGCGAAACGGAACCGACTGGCCTTCGTCGTTTGTCACCATGGCCAGGCCTTCTGATATATGTTCGCGACCAATATTGCGGGCCTCGACAGTGGAACCAATCCAGTCTTCGGGAAAATGTGAATCCTGCGGATTCTGCTTGCCTTCGATCATATCGAGCTGCTTGCCGCCCTGATAGGTTCGCCAGACACGGTTGGCGGAGAACTTGATAATCTGATTCATGCTTGTGGCTCCAGTTCTGTGGTCGTAGACGCTCGGCAATGCAGCTGCTGCAATAGGAGCAGGCATTCACCAGGGCGTAAAAAAAAGCCCCGGCAAAGAGCCGGGGCAAGGAAGTGAACCGGGTTGCCATCCTGGATGACAGCCTTTGGTTCGATGTTTCACCCGCGCAATTTACATGCGATAGCTGAGACCAAAGGTGATTCTGCGATCGGGTATACCCTGGAAGCACAGTATTGCACCTTCGTTGACACAAGATTGTGTTATCTCTTCTTCAAGTACGTTTACAGCTTCAACACCAATATTAAAGTTCTCATTGATATCGTAGTTGATGCTCATGTTGAGCTGGCCCCTGTCTTCGGTAACAACCGGGAAGCCGTAAGTACTGGAGAGGGTAGCGCCACCCGCGGTGTCTTCGGTACGGAATGCTTCACGCCAGGTGTAACGCGCCCGGGCTGAAATACCATACTTCTCGTAGAACAGAGTGAAGTTGTAAGCAGTTTCAGAAAAATCAAGCAGACCCTGGACTGCCTCAACGGTTACAAAGTTACGGTCGTCGTAAATACCGTTGATCGCGTTGAAGATATCGGTTCCGCGAGACGCAGAGGTATTAGTCGCTTCGCCACCTTCGAAATCCTGGATGGTGTAGTTGGCAATAATACCAAAGCCGGATGCCCAACCGAGTTTATCCTCAAAATCTGCAAGGTCATACTGGAAGGCAAATTCCCAGCCTGATTGCGTAGTTTCTGCAGTGTCATTAACTATGGTCTCAATTGGGACACATAATCCATTGCCTGGCACATCAGATAAAACATTGCGATCAGGAACCGGGTTATAGATACCACCGCCCTCACAGGGGGGAGTGATGTCACGATGTCCGTTGCCATCAACTGGAGCATCTTCCAGCTGAGAAACAAACAGGTTGGTGCGCTCTTTGTGGAAATAACCGATGCTCGCCACTGCTGCAGGGGCAAAATACCATTCGACGGAGAGATCGAATGACTCTACCTCTTCAGGCTCCAGGCTTGGGTTGCCTATCGCCACTGAACTGTTAGGGCTGGTGCCAAACGTTACTGAGGTAGATAGATCGTTAAAATCAGGGCGTCGGATATCTTCCCCCCAACCTGCACGGATAATCAGGTCTTCCCTGGGGCTGACAACCAAATTCAAACGAGGTAGTAAATAGCTGTAATTGCCGCTTGTTGTTACTTGCGTTACATCACCACCGATAATGGTATTACCCAGCGACTCAACGTCCGTTTCCAAATAGCGCAGACCAAAATTGCCGCGGAACATGCCGTACTCAAAATTTGCTTGTGCGTATAAAGAGTCGGTAGTCTCTTCGATATCAAAGAAGGCAGACGCACTGGATGAAGCATCGTTTAAAGGCGCACCACCGTGTGCAGTAACTGCAGCTTGCAGTATATCTATTGTGCCATCCGGGTCACTAAAAGCGCGATCCGGGTCGATCAGGAGAAAATTGCGAAACGCCAGTTCTCTGCCGTCACCGTCATCGAAGTTGTCAGGACCGCGAACAAGAAGTTCTTCGAACAGAGAACCATTTGGGCTGTTGACCATTCGACTTTGGCCCCAGTTGGAACCAACGTTGTCAAAAGTGTTGCTCGCTTTGTTCCAGCGATAACCCACATCAACTGATGTAATCGCGCCCCACTCCAGAAAGTAGGTAAAGTCGACGCGGAATGCGTCATTGGCGTTTTCCCTTGTGTCTCGACCTATAGACACGGCATCCAATACAACATTGTTAGGGTTGATTAAATCCTCTACGGTCGGGGAGAATGGTGAATCAAAATCAACACCAAATGTTAACGCGCCACCGGTCAAATCATAGACAAACGGTACGCAGTTATCATTGCTGGTCCCGTCGAGGGGACAATTAGGGTTGATGAAGTTCAGGGTGGTGCTTAAGTCAGGACTGACCGTGTCAGCTTCTGCCATCGCACCCTCTACAGACACTAGCATCTTGTCGTTTTGCCAGGTTCCACCGATTCGGAAGACTGAACTGTCAGTAATACGTGCACCGGTATCACTGGAGAAACGTAAATTTGGATCGTCGTCGTCAGCGGCCAGATTGGGTTGGACAGTGCCTTTGGTTCCAACCTGGATGCTACCCAGATTGACACCACCGAGGGAGCCAAAATTTACTGTTTCAAAGTCAGTAGGCACGTTGTAGTTAAGCACACTGCTCAAGCCGGAGGCCTGAACCCTGGAGCTGTCTTGACGGCGTTCCTGCTCGGTTATGATGACATCGGCAAACAACTTCAGGTTTTCATTTGGCGCCCACTCAAAGGTAGTGGAAACGTTGGTGGTCTCGTACTCGAAATTCTCGTATTCCTGGTTGAAGAACTGCATACCAACAAAATCGAACTCTTGTGCAGCGGGTCGTCTGGTTGGTTGATCTTCAATGCTGGTGCCGTTATCTCTAATAACAACTGCGTTAACATTTTCAACCAGACCGCCGTCACGGTCGACACGAGGACGGAATGACGTTGATTCCTGCTCGGTATAACTACCGCTAATCACAAAGCCGATATCACCGACACCTGTGCTCCAATTATTGCCAAATGTTCCGGAAAATCTCGGTTGCATGCTGGAATCTGACAGGCTGCTGTCTTCCCCCTGGATTCGCCCGGCCACCAACATGTCTTCGAGATCAAGTGGACGTATGGTTCTCAGGTTGACGGTGCCGCCCACTGAGCCTTCAATGGTTTTCGCATCGGGTGCTTTGGTAACTTCAACGCCCGCAATAATAGAGGCGGAGAGATCTTCAAAGCTGATGCCGGTACGACCGGAGCCGGAACCCACAGTGGCCACACCGTTAATCAGGGTTTGGTTGGCGCTGGTACCACGGATTTGAACACCGGTACCCACACCTGCTGTACGCGTAATTTGGACACCGGTGACGTTCTCAAGAACCTCTGCCAGGTTTTGGTCAGGCAGCTTGCCAATATCCTCCGCCATAATGACTTCCACCAGGTTGGTGGCATTCTGCTTTTCATTCAGGGCGCTTTGCAGGGCAGAGCGGATACCCGTGACAACGACTTCTTCTAGCATTGCCGGTTTGCCTTGAGCAAGCACGCCGCTTGATAAGGCCGAAATTGCCAGCGATAGGCTGCTAATCATCAGTCCTTTGGTCGACAGTCGCGGTGAGATTCTCCTGGTGCGTGATTTCATTATTATCTTCCTCGTGGTCATTTGGCTTTATGTTGACAGCACTTAATTTTGTAGAGTTTTGTAGACATTTTTTTTGCCGTACGGGATGGGAGTCCGTACTGCCAGCCAGATTTAATCAATTTAGTAAATTCATGTCAATACTTTTGGTAATATAAAAATTTATTATTGGTAATAAATAAAGTTTTTATTGGGGTGAAACGTTATTAGCTTGTCATTGCTTTAACGTTACCTGCTGTGTTGAAGGTTGAGGTCTTCTGTGACGAATCCGGTGTGCGATGAGTTGGGCGCCAGGCCAGCACCAGCTTTCCGATCGAATAATAAAGCCAGGGAGGTGCCAGAGGTCGGAGCGGCGTGGCAGCAAGGGGGTATTAGCTACGCATGACATGCAGGCTGAAAATTGTATTACCAATTATATTGACATTAAGGTTGCGTGTAGGTACTATCGCGGGGGTAACATAAGCGATTAATAAAAGATTTATCTCATTTTGCCCCTCCGGAAAGTGACATTGGATGTCTGTCTGACAGACACTGCATTGGCGAGGTCCAGACGCTTTCTTTGCAAGGATCAGGCACTGCTTTGTGAGAGCCAGAATAGCCCTTGTGAGGGATAGACCCATTCAATTATCGAAAATTTGATCTGTTTTCCACCTACCGTCAGTCCCCAGAATATTCAGCAGCGCTGGCTACCGAGCATTGATGGCGCCCTCAGCCCGGGACAAAGTGCCGATTGTCTGGCGTTTGCCCTGGCGGGCGCGGGCAAGTTCACTTTTTTCACCGATGCGGAGTTTATGGCGGCGGTGCGTGAGCATCACCGGGCCATTGCGAAGGTGGGTGTAGAGCAAACGGTAGACAGTTTTTTAACGAACTAAATTTGAGAGACGACTATGCGTGAATCCTGGAGATGGTTTGGTCCCAATGACCCGGTAACCATAAGCGATATTCGGCAAACCGGCGCAACGGATATTGTCAGTGCGCTGCACAGCATTCCCACCGGCGAGGTCTGGCCGCTCGCAGCAATACGCCAGCACCAGGCG
>JBFGYY010000262.1:0-5128 GCA_041587095.1 Motiliproteus sp.
ATGACAGGGTTCGACATCGTGACTGTCAGTACAATTACGCTTGCCGCATATAGGCTGCGTTTTATTTTGCTGTATATCATCCGTGTCTCCTGACGTTGAAACCGGGTTTTTAATAGCACACAGGCTTGGTGAAAAGTGACTATTGTCATATAAATATACGCCGTTATCTTGTTTTGTCTAGGACAAAGTGCGATAATGGCCGTAATTTATGAGGAGGTGTGATGACAGCATCGACGGCGCAAGCCCTGAGCATCGATGAAGTATCTCGCGACAGCGGCATTGGCAAAGACACACTTCGTGTATGGGAGAGGCGTTATGGTTTCCCGCAGCCATTGCGCAATGATAACGGTGAGCGTAACTATCCTGCTGATCAGATGCATCGTTTACGCGCCATTTGCCGTTTGCTGGATGCGGGCCTTCGGCCCGGTTCGGTTGTTCCGCTCGATGCTGAAGCTTTGGCGAGTCTCTCCGAGGCGTCTGGCGGCGTGGACGCCAGACTTGATCCGAGTCTGGATCACGTTTTAGCGAGTCTCACGACTCAGGACCCGTCGCGTATCAGGCAGCAACTGCAGGCATTGTTAACCAAACAGGGGCCCGAAGCATTCGTGTTGCAGTCTGTTGCGCCGTTGGTTACTAAAGCGGGCCAGCTCTGGGCGCAGGGATCAATGCCTATCTACCGGGAGCATCTGCTTAGCCAGCAGTTGATGAGCGTACTGCACAGTGCCATCCCTGAGGTTCAGCCCCCTGAAGGAGGGTTACAGGTGCTGCTGACCACTCTGCCGGGAGAATCGCATGCCATCGGGTTGATGATGGTGGAGCTGTTGCTGCGACTGCAAGGATTTGAAACCATCAATCTCGGGGTTGAAACCCCGGTCGATCAGGTAGTTGCTGCCTGCACTGATCTGCAACCCTCTGTGTTGGCGCTGTCTTTCAGTTCGCAGCAGAAGCGAGCACCGTTAATGGCAAGTTTGTGTGAGCTGGAAAAAAGGGTCCCCCGGGAAACGGTTTTAATTGCCGGTGGGGAAGGGGTCGCACGGTTAAGATCCGTCCCGTCCCGTGTGACTGTGATCAAATCGCTGGACAAACTAGCCCCTGCGCTCAGGGCGATAAAGCGCCAGCATGGCAGAATTCGCTGAGAGACAAGGCTGTTTAGGCGCAACAATATTTCATCATGTGAGTCGGCAGGAATCAGCCCATGAATCGAATCAACCCCAATAAATTGCTGTTGTCCAAATGGACCGCCGTAACGCCGAAGCACAAAGAAAAGCATTTTATGGTGATCCGCTTGTACCGAACCGAAGAGGGGGATGTCGCCGACGTGGAACTGCAGGCGGTGTTGACTCATCGCTCACAGCGACTGCCCTGGCAGTCTTTGCAGGCTTCTCAGTATTGGAATATGGGGTGGCGTTAGGCGCCTATAGCAGGGGTTAGGCCGTTTGTTTCAGACTTGCAAAAGCGGCAAGTGCCTGCTGACGACTATCTTTGAGATCGACAATCGGCATCGGGTAGGTCTCGCCCAGAGTCACGCCTGCTTCATCGAGTATTGGTTTGGGAGCCAGCCAGGGGCTGTGAATATGTTTGGCCGGCAGCATCGCCAGCTCCGGACAAAAACGCCTCACGTAATAGCCATCCGGATCAAATTTCTGCCCCTGGGTGACAGGGTTGAAAATTCGGAAATAGGGCGCTGCATCCGCACCGGAACCGGCAACCCATTGCCAGCTGGCACTGTTACTGGCCAGGTCAGCATCGACTAGAGTATCCCAGAACCAGGCCGCACCGGCCCGCCAGTCAATCAACAGGTTCTTGACCAAAAACGAACCGACCAACATGCGCACGCGATTGTGCATATAACCGGTCTGCCACAACTCCCGCATCCCGGCATCGATAATGGGCAGCCCGGTTTGACCTCGCTGCCAGGCGGTCAGTAACGCCGGCCTGTCCTGCCAGGCAAAGCGGTCGAATTTAGCCTGAAAATTATCGGTGGGTAGTGTTGGCCAGTGGTAGAGCAGGTAATACGAGAATTCGCGCCAGCCAAGCTCCGCTAAAAAGCGTTCCCGGTCAATTTCTCTGTCAACCGGTTGCAGCGGGTTTTGAGCTACATACCAGGCTTGGTGGGGGGACAGCTCGCCGAAATGCAGGTGCGGTGACAGGCGTGAGGTACCCGCACGGTCAGGACGGTCGCGATCTGTTTCGTAATGCTGAATTGCATTACGTACAAACGATTGCAGGTTCGCGGCGGCCCCTGCTTCTCCCGGTGTCCAGGTTTGCGCTATTTCACGGTGCCAGGGCTTGGCGTCAATGAGTTCCAGTTCCGATAAAGGGAACCCGGCAGGTGCGTTTTCAACATACGAGATCTCCGCAGGGCGCGCCAGAGGGAAGCGGGGTGGAGGCCTTTTCAGGCAGCCATTGCGGTAGTAAGGCGTAAAGACTTTGTAGGGCGAGCCGTCACCCTTGCTCACTTCCCAGGGTTCCCACAGGAGGCTGGCGTTAAAGCTGACTACCTCGATGCCAAGGCCTTGCAGCAGGGCTTTCAGTGTCTGGTCGCGGGCAATTTGCCAGGGTTCGTAGCAGCGGTTCCACACCACGCGCTTGATACCGGTCTGATTCAGTAGCTGGGGGATCAGTTGCAGCGGGTCACCCTGAAAGACGCGTAATTGTTGCTGAAGGGACTGGTTCAAGGCGGTCAGCGAATGATGCAACCACCAACGCGATGCCGCGCCAGGCGCCCAGCGTTGCGGGTGGGTATTATCGTCAATGTATACCGGCAGCAGGTCTCCCAAGGCTGCGGCATGACTTAGCGCGGGGTTGTCGCCGATGCGCAGGTCTTGCCGGAACCAGATCAGGGTGGCTGTTCGCTGCATCGGTGCACCTCGTTTCAGGCAGGATGAAAATGGCCGCTATTCAAGATGATGTTTGATTCAGCTGCCCTGTTTCCACATCACGTCGGCGTGGGCATTGGCCGCAGCCTGAAGAAGCTCGATAAGTGGCACCGCGCGATGTGCCATGGGGACAGGCGTTTCGTCTGTATCATCGGCGTCTGCGGGCGGCTCCGGGCTATGCTCCTGTGCGGCGAGGGCGGCTTGCAGTTGCTGCAGCACCGCAGGAACGTCATCGGCGAGAATCGCACCGGGTACCGTGACGCTGTGGCCCATCAGGGTCAACAAGCGGGTGGCTACGTCGCCGAACATGGTGATACTTGCGTAGGCAGGGCAGGAGAATGTTACCAGCATAATAGCGTGTCCTTTTGGTTGTCGATCAGATGCAGCCCCACTGAGTTGCGTACTGACGCCATCAGTATAGACGCCGCTTTGTCGGGCAGTTTTACTGCAGCTGATTTATTCCTGATACAGGGTGCTTGTGACGGATAATATTAGCGATAGAGTCGGTTCAGGCTCCGAACAGCAGTTCGCGTATCTCGTGGCCATTCTCCAGAACCAGCGGTGTTGCCGCAGGGTTGTCGGATGGATCGGTCGGCACCTGGTGTAGCTGCAGCAGATAGATGGCGGTGGCTTTACGGGTTGTCATCCGCAGCACGCCGTCTGTTAGTCCGCGCTCCCGCGCGATCAGACCCTGTTGCGCTGCGCTCAGGCCAGGGTGAGGGACCAACCGCAGTTCGATGTATTCATGCCAATGCGCATCATCTTGCGGATCATCAATACGCGGCCCCATAAAGTCGGAAATTTCCAGTACACGGCCGATGATGAAATCACGGTAATTGCGGTTTTTCTCGCAATAAGCCCGCATATGCCAGCGAAAGCCGCTGTTGACGATGGCGTGGGGGGCGATAATCCGCTCCTCGCCAGCAGCATTATTCATTGAGGCGTAGGTGATCTCCAGGCGCAGGCCGCGCCGGCAGGCCTCGACCAGTTTACGGACGATTGCCGGGTCGGCGGAGCGGGCTTGCGCGCGCAACACATAGGTTGGTGTATGCGGTAAGGCTACCCGCTCCATACTTGTTTCCAACAGGCTGTGGGTATCGAGTAGCTGCAGGTACTCGTCGATGCTGCCCCGGGTAAAGCGGGGGCTGAATTGGTCGGTCGGGCAGTAGCCTTTCAGTTTGGCGTCGTAGACGATGTTGCCCGTGGCCAGCGCCAGATAGTTGCTGATATCTCTCGACGCTTGTTGGCGCTTGATCCCGAAGGTACCGCACAGATGATTGGTGGTCAGTCGGCCTTCC
Organism: Motiliproteus sp.; assembly: GCA_041587095.1. Classification (GTDB taxonomy): domain Bacteria; phylum Pseudomonadota; class Gammaproteobacteria; order Pseudomonadales; family Balneatricaceae; genus Motiliproteus. The sequence goes on from JBFGYY010000262.1 coordinate 4,178, forward strand.
CACAGGGCGATGATTTCGATGAGCCGATAGCGCAACAGGGACTCCCACTTGATTTCGTCTTTCACGCAACGGCCTCGGTTTGTCGGTGTGGTTCTCATAAATGCGACATATGACTGTATACAAATATTACATGTATTCGAAAGATACACTATTATGGCGTTTAGCAATACGGGGTTTTCGTGAATTTCTGCTAGCGGATACGTGTGTCACTGCGCGATGGGCTTGAAGCAGTTGTTACACCTAATCCTGAAAAGTTAGCTGTTAGCGACCGATCTATTGGAGTTTAAGAGCCATGTTGAATGAATTGCTGCGTATGGCCCAGCTGAATATGAGCGCCGCTGTCATGGTGGTGGCGGGTTTGGTTGTGCTGATGTTTATCTTTGGCTGGCTGATAATGCGTCACAAAAGCCAGCTGGCGGTTACCTCGGCCGAAGCCCGCTCCGTACAGGCGCTTGAACAACTGGAGCGCCTGAACGCTTCGTTGTTGGCCGAACGTCAGGCCTACGATCAGTTGCGCCAGGTTAAGCAGCAGATTGAGCTGGAAGCCGAAAAACGCAAGGCTGACCTGTTTGCCGAAGTACGCCGCTCGGCCGAACGCGATGATCAGATCCAGCAGCTGCGCCAGCAGTCTGCTGTCCAGCAACAGGAACAGGCGAGCCTGCAGGGACAGAACCGCGATCTGAGCGCCGCACTGCGCGGGGAGCGGGTCCGGGCTGAACAAAGTGACAATCAGTTGCGTGATTGCCGGAAGGAAATAAACGGGCTTAAGCAGCAGCTCAGCAAGGCGCAAGCAGATCGCGAGGTGTCGGAGCTGAGCGCCAGTGAACTGCGCACGCGACTTGAAGAGCAGCAAAAGCAGAACCTTGCCGCCCGGCAGCAGCTGGACGAAAGCAAGCAGGCGATGAAAGAAGAGTTTCAGAATCTGGCCAACGATATCTTTGAAGCCAAGGG
>JBFGYY010000263.1:0-5124 GCA_041587095.1 Motiliproteus sp.
ATTGGTTGTAGATGAACAGACTGTTTAGCGGCGTCGCAGCAATGCAAGATGTATTGATTTTTATCAGTAAATTCAATTATTTTTGCTCTGCAGAGTAAAGCTTATATTGCGCTGCGGTTCGGGATCGGAATGCGGTAGACCAGGCTGTACAGCACGGGCACCACAATCAGCGTCAGCACGGTCGCAAAGCCGAGTCCGAACATGATAGTGACGGCCATCGATTGGAAGAAAACATCGAACAGTAACGGGATCATGCCCAGAATGGTTGTTATTGCCGCCATGGCTACCGGACGAACCCGGCTGACGGCGGAGTTGAACACGGCCAGATAAGGATCCTTACCCTGAGACAGCTCCAGGTTGATCTGGTCCACCAGAACGATGCCGTTTTTGATCAACATTCCCGATAGGCTGAGCAACCCCAGCAGTGCCATAAAGCTGAAAGGTGCCTCCATGACCAGCAAGCCGACGGTTACGCCGATAAGGGCCAGGGGCACGGTCGCCCAGATCACCAATGGCGCACGCAGCGAGTTAAACAGCAGTACCGTGATGACGAACATCGCCAGGTAACCGAGTGGCAAGCCTCCGAACAATGCGGCTTTGGCGTCAGACGAGGACGCATACTCCCCTCCCCACTGCATGTCATACCCTGGCGGCAGAGGGATGGCTTCGATACCGGGACGCACGCGCTGGAACAGACTGGTGGCTGTTTCATTGCCCAGAACATCGTGGTCGGCCATGACCGTCAGGGTGCGTTTACGGTCCCGGCGCAGGATAAGGGCGTCTTCCCAGTCGGTTTCAAAGCCGTTTACGACCTGGGTGATCGGCACATAGGCGTTGGCCGACTGACTGTAAATCTGCAATTCCGGCAGGCTGTCGATATCGAGGCGTTCTGCTTGCGGCGCTCTGGCGATTATCGGCAGCAAGCGCGTGCCTTCGCGATAGATCCCGATCTGCTGGCCGGAAAAGGCGGTCAGCAGTAGCTGATCAAGGTCCTGCTTGCTGACCCCGACGCGGCGTCCCATCGCTTCGTTGAACTGGGGGCGAATCACCTTGGTCCGCTGTCGCCAGTCGTGGCGGATATTGTGCGCTCCCGGGTCTGCCTTCAGCACCGTTATCGCCTTGGCTGCCAGTTGACGCAGCTGGTCCGGGTCGGGACCGGAGAAGCGAGCTTCGATTTTGGCCTCGGTGGAGGGACCGATCTCCATCTGTTTCAGCTTGAATTGCGCCTCCGGAAAGTGATTGCTCATGTGGGTGCGCAGGTCTGTCATTACGGCGGCGAGCGCGGCGCGGTTCTCCACACGGATAATCAACTGACCGAAGGCCGGATAGGCCTTTTCCGGGCTGTAGGTCAGCATAAAGCGCGGAGCGCCGCGACCGGTGCTGGACGTGACCTGTTGTACCGATTTTTGTCTGAGCAGGTAGGCCTGAATGGCTTCAATATCCTGCTGCGTGGCACGAATGTCCGAGCCCTGATCACGCCAGTAATCGAGGTAGAACATCGGGGTGTTGGAGGGCGGGAAGAAGGACTGTTTGACCTGTGTAAAACCCAGCGCCGCAGCGATAAACAACCCGCACATCACCAGCATGGTCAGCAGCCGGTAGCGCATGCAGAAGCTTAGCAGCAGCCGATACGCGGTAAAAATGGCTCCTTGGTACAGCGCATCCTTATGAGGCGCTCCGCTTGACACTTCGGCGCGCTGATTGAACATCAGGTCGGCAAAAAAGGGTGTCAGGGTGACGGCGGTAATCCAGCTGAGCAGCAGGGAGATCAGCAGCACCCAGAACAGGCTGCCAGCAAATTCACCGGTGGCGTCCGCCGACAGGCCGATGGGGGCGAAAGCGGCGATGGCGATCACCGTTGCCCCCAGCAGCGGCAGACTGGTCTGGCGGGTGATGTCCATGGCTGCTTGCAGTTTGCTCCGGCCCTTTTGCAGACCGATCAGGATTCCTTCGGTGATAACAATGGCATTATCCACCAGCATGCCTAAGGCGATGATCAACGCACCCAGAGAGATACGCTGCAGATCGATGGCAAATATTTTCATAAAGATAAAACTGCCCAAGACAGTGAGCAGCAGAATCAGTCCGATCAGCAGACCGCTCTTTATCCCCATGAAAAGCAGCAGCACGGCGATGACAATGCCCACCGCCTCCGCGAGGCTGAGCATGAACGCCTGCATCGAGCGGTCCACTTCGGCGGGCTGGTTATAGACACTGGACAGGGTCATTCCGACGGGCTGTGTGTTCTGCAGCGCCTGCAGGCGCCGGTCGATACGCTGACCGACGTCCACGACGTTAACGCCCGAGGCGAAAGAGATGCCGAGTAGCAGCGCCGGTTGGTTATTGTAGCGGGTGATATGCTGCGGCACGTCCGCATAAGCGCGCCGGATGCTGGCCACATCACCCAGATAGACCAGTTCCGCTGCACCGGGGCTGGATATCAGCAACGTTTCCAGTTCGCTGACCTGATGAAACTCACCCGAAGGGTGCAGCCTGATTGATTCATTACCGACCAGAATGCTGCCGGCATTGGAGACCTGATTCTGGGTTTGCAGTAATTGATAGATCCGGCGGGGTGGTATGCCCAGCGCGGCCAGCTTTGAGCGGGCAATTTCAACCACAACCTGCTCTTGTTGCGCCCCCGCGACACTGACTTTGCCGACGCCTTTGATCAGCACGAGCTCACGGCGCAGGTAATCGATATGATCTTGCAGCTCTTCAGAGGAGTACCCCTCTCCGCTGATCGCCAGCAGGACCCCGTATACATCGCCAAATTCATCCAGCACCCTCGGGCTCTGCACGCCGGGTGGTAGATTGGGTTCTAAGTCATTGATCTTACGCCTTAGTTCGTCCCAGATCTGCCGTAGATCCTGCTTCCGGTAGGTGCTCTTCATTTCGACGATGATCTGCGATGCACCCGCAGAAGAGATCGACGAGACCACATCCACGTAGGGAAGCTGTTGCAGCGCATTTTCGATCGGGTAGCTCACTTCTTCTTCGACCTGCGCCGGGGATGCGCCGGGGTAGGCGGTCGTGATCATCGCTTTCTTCAGGGTGAACTCAGGGTCTTCCAGACGACCCAGATCGTTGTAAGCGATGCTTCCGCCGATTAGCAGAATCAGCGCAAACATCGTGCTGGAAACACGGTGGGTTATCGAATATTCGGCCAGTTTCATTTTATAGCCCTTGCTCACGGCGCCAGGACCGGACCTGCACCCCTTCGCTCAGGGCGTGCACACCTGCGGCGACGACCTGATCACCGGGCCGCAGGCCGCTGAGGATCTCAATTCCGGCGCCGCGAATCCGGCCTGCGGTGACGGGGGAGCGGGTTACCCGCATGCTGACCGGATCCACCTTCCAGACGTAGCGTCTTTTGTCCGCCAGCGGGGTGTCTTCCGCACTGAATACCGCGCTGGCCGGTAACAACAGCGGGCTGGCGTCAAGGTCGATAATTCGGGCCAGGTCAATTTTTATGCTGGCGGACATCCCCGGCAGAACGGTGAAACTGTCTGGTACGGGAAGAGAAAATACCACCTTGTAGGTGAGTGTGGCCGGATCCGCGCGGGTGTCCCATTCTTTGAGTGTGACGGGAAATGTCTGCCCGGGATGGCTGTCAAACATCACCGTCGGCTGATAGTCGGTGATTGTCCTGACCCTTGAAACGATGTTCTCGGGCACCTGGATCGAAATATCGATGCGTTGCCGGGACTGCAGCTCGAGAATGCCGCGCTGCGCCGGGATGTGTTCATAATTTTTCGCCAGAACCCGGGCAACGGTGCCGCTGTACGGCGCGCGAAGGTACGTATATTCAAGCTCGGCCCGGGCAATGTTCAGAGCGGCCTGTGCTACCCCCAGGTTGGCTTTGGTTTCGTCATAATGGGACTGGGCGGTAAGTTGACGCCCGAGCAGTGATTCAGCGCGCTCAAATTGAGATTTGGCCAGGGCAAAGCGGGCTTCACGATCGTCGAGACGCAAGGCGAAGTCGGTCGGATCAAGGCGAGCCAATAGCTGGCCTTTCTTGACGCGGACTCCCGCGGTAACCGGAAAGTCAATGATCTGACCGCTGACCCGGAACGCCAGCGTTGATGCGGCATGGGCCTCGACCTCCGCCGGGAAGGTGCGCCACGACTGCGGGCTGGCTGTCGCGACGGTGATCATTTTGACGGCTTGGATAATTGTCGGCTGCGGTTCGGGAGCGCTTCTCTCGACACAACCGGCCAGCCCGAGCAGCAGCCACAGGGCGATGATCGATCGAAGAGCCTCGTTTTTCCCGAGTCTATGAAGCCCAGCCGTCATAATTAGCACCCTGATCGTCAGTAATAGCCCGAACGGGAAAATAAGCCATTCGGTAAAAATGAAGGTGCAGAATAAAAGAGATTTATTTAAAGTGATATTTATTAAATGTTAGCAACTTGATAAGAATAATTGATATGACGCTGGAGCAATTACGCACACTGGTCTGTATCGTCGAAAGCTCATCGCTCAGGCAAGCGGCTGAGCGGCTGCATAAAACCCAGCCGGCCCTGACGATGGCGATTCAAAAACTGGAAGCCGAGTATGGCTTCGCGATGCTGGACCGCGAAGGATATCGGTTACGTTTAACACCGGCGGGTAAGGCCTTTTACCGCAAGGCTCAGGAGCTATTGCTGAATGCGGAGCAGCTGCGTTCTGTGGGGCGTCACCTTGGTGCGGGCAACGAGCCCCGGGTACGGCTGGCGTACGATCAGATCTGCTCGCAGGCCTTTGTTATGGAAGTTTTGGCGAACTGCCAGCAGCGCTTTCCCCACACCGAACTGCATGTGTTTGGCGAGTCCCGGTTTGGCGCGCTGGAATTGCTGCACAAGGGCGAGGTCGATCTGGCGTTAAGTCCCTGGTGGCCAACGCTTTATGGACTGGGTGATCTGGAAACGCTGCCCATCAGTCATTTTAATATTCGTCTGGTTGCCTCCCCTCGCTTGTTCAGCGCCGGGGAGGTTGAATCGGTACAACAGCTAAAAGCACAGGTACATTTGCAGATCGAAGAGAGCGAGCTGAGTTTCGACAGCGAAAGCCTGATGATGATCACCGGTGCGCGGCATTGGAAAACCCGGGATATCCATACCTTGAAACAGTTATTGCTGGCGG
>JBFGYY010000264.1:0-5110 GCA_041587095.1 Motiliproteus sp.
CCCAAAGCGCGGACGATGCAGGATATCGATACCCTGATCGATCATTTTCTCGGTGTCAGCTGGGGGCCGGTCATGCCTGCCGGTGAGGTGAGCGTGGGTGTCGAAGCCACCAAGGGCAACAACAGCTACTACCTGATCAGCGACGGCAGTACCACCTCCTACCGGACACGGATTCGTACCCCCTCGTTTCCCCATCTGCAGATGATTCCGCTGATCAGCCGCGGCCTGATGGTATCGGACCTGATAGCCATCATTGCCAGCATCGATTTTGTGATGGCCGATGTGGACCGATAAGGAGCAGCCATGAGCCTTCAAGCCGAACTGAGTGCGATCGAACGCCAGGAGATCGAAGCCGAATGTGCCCACTATCCTGAGCGGCGTGCGGCGGCGATCGAAGGGCTGAAGATCGTTCAGCAACACCGGGGCTGGGTGTCGGACGGCAGTCTGCAGGCGCTGGCCCGTTTTCTGGAGATGCCTGCGGGCGAACTGGACGGTGTCGCGACCTTTTATAACCTGATCTTCCGCCAGCCGGTCGGGAAACACGTGATCATGGTCTGCGACAGTGTCTGTTGCTGGATGAAAGGCGCCGACAGCATCTCGGCATCGCTGACGGAAAAACTCGGTATCCAGCCCGGACAAACCACGGCTGACGGATTGTTCACGTTATTACCCACCGTCTGCCTCGGCGACTGCGACCATGCCCCCACCCTGATGATCGATGACCAGCAACACGGCGACCTGACCCCCGAGCGTCTCGAAGGGTTGTTGGCAAGCCTGGGCGCGGGAGGTGAACCCCATGGCTAATGGACCCGGCAGCAACACGGTTTCGAGTGAACAACGTCCGTTAACCGGATTGATGAAAGCCGATCGCAGTGCTCTGTCATTAAAAGAATACCGCCGAGGCGGCGGCTACCGGGGGCTGGAAAAAGCCCTGAACACCCTGTCTCCCGACGAGGTGCTGAACGAAGTCAAGGCCTCCAGCCTGCGTGGTCGTGGCGGAGCCGGGTTTGCTACCGGCCTGAAATGGAGTTTTATGCCCCGCGGAGACAATGCACCGACCCCGCGCTACCTTGTCTGCAACGCCGATGAGATGGAACCGGGCACGTTCAAGGATCGCTGGTTAATGGAGGGCAACCCGCACCAGCTCATCGAAGGCATGGCGATCAGTGCGTATGCCCTGGGCGCAGGTATTGGCTATATTTTTCTGCGCGCCGAATACACGCTGGCAGCTGCTCGGCTTCGCCAGGCGCTGGCGGAGGCCTATGACGCCGGCTTGTTGGGCAGCAATATGCTGGGCTCTTCTTTCAGTATGGAGCTGTACCTGCATACCAGCGCTGGCCGCTATATCTGCGGAGAGGAAACCGCGCTCATCAACTCGCTGGAGGGCAAGCGGGCGAACCCTCGCGCCAAGCCGCCTTTTCCGCAGGTGAGCGGCCTGTTCGACCAACCCACCGTGGTGAACAACTGTGAAACCCTGTGCAATATCCCGCCCATTCTCGCCAACGGCGCGGACTGGTTCCAGTCGCTGGGCGTCGGGGCAGACAAGGGTACCAAGCTGTTCGGCGCGGCGGGTAATGTGCGCGTTCCCGGTCTGTGGGAACGCCCGATGGGCACTCCGATCCGGGAAATATTCGAAGTCTGTGCCGGCGGCATGCAAGCGGGGTTTCGCCTGCGCGGGTTCCAACCGGGCGGTGCCTCCACCGACTTTCTGCTCCCCGAACACCTGGATCTGGCCATGGACTATGACGCCATCGCCAAGGCCGGCAGCCGTATGGGAACGGCATCACTGATCGTACTGGACGATAAAACCTGTCCCGTCGCCATGGTGCGCAACCTGACCCATTTCTTTGCCCAGGAATCCTGTGGCTGGTGCACACCCTGTCGGGACGGGCTGCCCTGGGCAGAACAATTACTGGATGCAATAGAAACAGGGCACGGTGAGATGCAGGATCTCGAAACGCTCGAATGGCAGTGCCGGTTTATGGGGCCCGGCAACACCTTTTGTGCGCTGGCACCCGGCGCCGCCGAGCCGATTCAGAGCGCACTTAAATATTTCCGTGAGGATTTTGAGGCCCACATTCAGCAACAAGGTTGTCCCTGGCAATGACAACACGGCACAGCACAGCACAGCACAGCACAGAGAGACTGAGATACAGAACCAGACACGCCGGTGAACAGCGATGCAATACCGAACCACAGGATCGATGCAAAATGATCAACTAAGCTTGCAAAGACCCGAGCAAAACCGGGGCTAACGCAGCAGGACGCAACCATGGCGCAGATACGTATAGACGGTAAGGAGTACGAAGTCAGCGAAGGACAGAACCTGCTGCAGGCCTGTCTGAACCTGGGTCTCAACCTGCCCTACTTCTGCTGGCATCCGGCGCTGGGATCGGTGGGTGCCTGCCGTCAGTGCGCCTTAGTGCAATACCAGGATGAGAACGATAGCCGCGGGCGCCTGATTATGGGCTGCATGACGCCGGTCGCCGATGGACAACGGCTGTCTTTACAGGGCGAAACCGCCGTCAATTTCCGTGCCGGAGTCATTGAATCCCTGATGACCAACCATCCTCACGACTGCCCGGTCTGCGAAGAAGGCGGCGCCTGCCATCTGCAGGATATGACGGTCATGAGTGGCCATACCCGACGCCGTTTCCGCGGCCGAAAACGCACCTTTAACAACCAGCAGCTCGGCCCCTTTATCGGTCACGAAATGAATCGCTGCATCACCTGCTATCGCTGCCTGCGATTCTATCGCGACTACGCCGGAGGCAAGGATCTGCACGCCTACGCCTCGCGCAATCAGGTATATTTCGGCCGCTTTGAGGACGGAACCCTCGACAGCATCTTCAGCGGCAACCTGGTCGAAGTTTGCCCGACCGGTGTTTTTACCGATAAGCCGCTCAGCAAGCACTACAGCCGCAAATGGGATCTGCAATGTGCGCCTTCGGTCTGCGGGCACTGCAGCCTGGGCTGCAACACCAGCCCCGGCGAGCGCTACGGAACACTCAAGCGAATTCAAAACCGCTTTCACCCCGATATCAATGGCCACTTCCTCTGCGACAGAGGCCGATTCGGCTACGGCTTTGTCAATCATCCGCAACGTCTGCGCACACCAAAACTGGGCCAGGGTGATGAGCAGGTCGCATTGAGCCCCGTCGATGCCAAAGCCGCCTTGCAGCGTCGTCTGCAAAACAAAGAGGGTCGGTTGATCGGTATCGGCTCGCCACGGGCAACGCTGGAGGCCAACTACGCCTTAATGCGCCGGGTCGGTGCCGAACACTTTTTTAGCGGCCTGAACCGCAATGACGAAGCCCTGATACAGCGCATGCTGACCTTGCTGCTCAGCAGTCCGAACATTCTATCCATGCACCAGGCCGAGCAGGCCGATGCGGTGCTGATACTCGGCGAAGACCTAATGCACAGCGCCCCGCGACTGGCTCTCGGCGTTCGACAGGCCGTGCGCAGTGCCGGTCGCAGCAAAGCCGAAGCGATAGGTATTCCTCCCTGGCAGGACCAGGCGGTACAGATCGCCGGTCAGAACAGCGCTAATCCGTTATTCATCCTGCATAGCCAAACAGGCGATCTCGATGAGCTGGCCACGGCCTCGTTACGCGCCGCACCGCAGCACCTTGCCCGGATAGGTTTTGCCATCGCGCATGCCATCAACCCCAAAGCTCCGCCGGTCAACGACCTGCCAGAGCAGGAACAGCAGTTGGCTAACCAGATCGCCACCGCCTTGCGCGACGCCACCTCACCACTACTGATCGCCGGCGCCTCAGCACGCACACCCGCTCTGATCGATGCCTGCGAGCAGATTCAACGCGCCTTGCACTCCTGCCGCCCGCATAAAAAAGCCGTCGGTTTGCAGCTGGTTTTTCCCGAGGCCAATAGCCTGGGTCTGGCGCTGCTGACCCGTAACCTGCACGAGAACAGCCTTGACGACGCCTTTGAAGCAGCGGATCTGCAAAGCAGCCGGGCCATTATCCTTGAAAACGACCTCTATCGCCGCGCTCCTCCTCTGCAGGTCGATCGCTTCTTAGCCAAACTGAGCGACCGCATCGTCATCGACATGCTGCCCAACCGAACGGCCCTGCGGGCGGACATGCTCCTGCCCTCGACCAGTTTCGCCGAAACCCACGGTGTGCTGATCAATAACGAAGGACGGGCACAACGACTGTTTCCGGTCTACCCGTTGGCGCAGGGCCTGGCGATGGCCAGCAGCTGGCTGAGTGATGAGCCCAATGCGCTGCAGGATCATTGCCGTGAATTACTCAATAACCTGGCCGATGACGACGCGCTTTTCCGCCCTCTGAACAAGCTGTTTCCCACGGCAGATGAAATCAGTAACACGCCGTTCAGTACACCTCGAATGCCCCACCGCTACAGCGGTAGAACTGCTATGCGCGCACAAATCAGCGTGCATGAACCCCAGCAGCCCGTCGACACAGAAACCGGGCTGGGATACACCATGGAGGGGTTACCGGTCTATCTGCGCGCTCTTGACGGTGAGGATATCCGCCCTCCCATCCCGTTCAGCTGGTACCCGGGCTGGAACTCGAATCAATCGCAACACAAGTACCATCAGGAGCAGCGTGGGTTACTGGGCAGCCCCCGCGCCGAAGTGCGGCTGTTACCGGCCTCCTCGCCGGCAACCGCTACCCCGGCTCCGACCCGGGCAGCGCAAGGCCCGCTCACAACAAACGCGGTATCCGACTGGCTGCAGCCACCGACAGCACCCGCGTCGCCGCCGGCCTCAAACACCGACAGTAATGCACGACCTCTGCAGCTGTTGCCGCACCCCCGAGGTTTTGGCACGGAGGAGCTGAGTAACGCCGCCGAAGTTATTCAGGCGCGCTGTGCGCCGCCCACGCTGACGATTCATCCCGACGACGCGGCGCTGCGCGGCATCCATGACCGCGATCAGGTCAGTATCTTACTCAACGATCAGGAGCTGATTCTCAGCGCCAGACTGGATAGCGGCCAGTGTCCCGGCACCTGCCTGGTACCCGATGGTATGCCTCCTTTTGAAGGTTATCCCCTGCCGCAATGGAGCCGGATTGTGCGTCGCGGTAGCGATCCGCTCATCGGCACCGACCGGGAGGCCCCC
>JBFGYY010000265.1:0-5074 GCA_041587095.1 Motiliproteus sp.
AGCGACGAAGGCAGGCAGGCGCTGCTCGATGCGATCAGTGAAATGCGCAGGATCAATGAACACAGTTCAACGTCATTGATTCAAATCGAAAGCCTGAATGAAAAAACCTATAAAATACAGGACGTGACCAAAGTTATCGAAGAGATAGCCAGCCAAACCAATTTGCTCGCCCTGAACGCTGCGATCGAAGCAGCCCGAGCAGGTGAACACGGCAGAGGCTTCGCCGTAGTCGCCGACGAGGTGCGTCAACTGGCCGCCCGAACCGCCGACTCAACCGGTGAAGTGACCGCCATTGTCGCAGAGATCCTGGGCGAAACCCGTAATGTGGTTAACCATATCCAGGCCTTATCTGAAGACGTGGAGCGCGGCACGCTGCAGGTTGAGCAGGTTGGCGACCAGCTGGAGGGTATCTCGGTCCAGGCCAGCGATGTTGAGACCAAAATCAGCGCCATAGCACAGGGCTCGGAAAGTAATCGTCATCACCTGGAAGCTATTTTTGGCTCTATTCAGCAGGTTCGCAGCGAACTTACCGACAGTGAGCACGCGATGGAGCTACTTTCAGATGAAGCCGAGAAACTGATGGGCATCGCCGAACAGTCCAACGCCATACTCACCGAGCTGGCGGAAGACGGCTACCACCAACGCTTCTTCCATATTGCCGAAACGGCCAAGGCCCGTATCGAGGACGCATTTAAAAACGCGATAAGCTCCGGGGCCATTACGGAAAGCGACCTCTTCGACCGGAATTATCAACCAATATCCGGGACGAATCCGCAAAAATACAACACCCGCTTTGACAGGCATTGTGACCAGATATTACCGCCCATACAGGAACCGGTGCTTAAGCAAGATCGTGCAATCGTCTACGCAATAGCCAACGACAACAAGGGTTACGTTCCTACCCACAACAACTGTTTCAACAAACCGCTGACCGGCAATTACGACACCGATTTCACCAATAACCGCAGCAAGCGTATTTTTGACGACCGAACCGGGTCGCGTTGCGGAAGCCATACCCAGCGGATGTTGCTGCAAACCTACAAACGGGATACCGGTGAGATTATGCACGACCTGTCGGTTCCCCTGTTTGTCGCAGGCCGGCATTGGGGTAGCTTACGCATGGGCTACCAGCCTGATCGAACCAACCCCGCTTCCTGAGCTGAATGCCTGATCGACCTTTGTCGAATTGTAAGGGGTTTCCCTAGGTGCAAACTACCATCTGTCCAGTCTTCGAGGCTGCCGACAACGCCCTTATTATTTCAGGAGATTTTATGAGCCAGGTTCAGTTTGCAGCAATGCCGGATAACGAGGGATTTTTTGGTGAGTATGGCGGCCAGATCATCCCTCCCGAGCTGAAAAAAATCATGGACGACATCGGTCAGGCCTACCTCGACATTAAAGATACCGATGCGTACCGGAGTGAACTGCTGGAACTGTACAAATACTATGTGGGGCGGCCAAGTCCGCTGTACTTAGCCCGCCGTCTGACCAAGCTCTGTGGCGGCGCACAAATTTACCTGAAACGCGAAGATCTGAACCATACCGGCGCGCACAAAATCAACCATTGCCTTGGCGAAGCGCTGCTAGCCAAACATATGGGAAAAACCAAGGTGTTAGCCGAAACCGGCGCCGGCCAGCACGGTGTGGCTCTGGCGACCGCCTGCGCACTGGTAGGTATCGAGTGCGAAATCCACATGGGCCAGGTCGATATTGAAAAAGAGCACCCTAACGTCACAAAAATGAAGATCCTGGGCTGCCGGGTCGTTGCGGTCACCCGCGGCACCCGCACACTAAAGGACGCCGTTGACAGCGCTTTTGAAGAATATGTTAAAGATCCGGTCAACTTCTTCTACGCCATTGGCTCTGTTGTCGGCCCACACCCCTTCCCGATGATGGTCCGGGACTTCCAGAGTATCATCGGCGAAGAAGCACGTGCTCAGTGTCTTGAACAAACGGGCCGTCTGCCTGATCAGATCATCGCCTGTGTCGGCGGCGGCAGTAACGCCATCGGCCTGTTCAGTGCTTTTCTGCAGGACGAGAGCGTGACAATAACCGGCGTTGAACCGGCAGGAAAAGGTCTGGACACCCCTGATCATTCTGCAACCCTTACCAAGGGGCGTGCCGGACAGATCCACGGCTTCAAATGCTATCTGCTGCAGGATGAGCAGGGAGAGCCCTTACCGGTGCATTCAATCGCTTCGGGGCTTGACTACCCGGGCGTTGGCCCACAGCATAGCTACCTGAAAGACCTTGGGCGGGTCGACTACCAGGCGATAACTGACCAGGAATGCCTCGATGCCTTTATGACCCTGTCACGCACAGAAGGCATCATTCCGGCGTTGGAAAGTGCCCACGCCGTGGCCTACGCAATGAAAATCGCGCCTGAATTACCCGCCGATAAGGTCATTATTGTCAACCTGAGCGGCCGGGGCGACAAAGACGCCGATTATGTAGCCGACAAATTGAATCTATAAGGTCTGTAAACCGATTATGCCACCGGTATTAGTTGCTCGGTTACCGAGCACGCACTTGTCATGCACCCAGCGACAATGCATACAACCATCCTGCGCACAGCTACCCTGTGCGCAATCGCTGTTAGCGCGCGCATTGAGCAGCAGGCAATGGCATGCTTGAGCTCTCGGACCTGTTTCCAATTTTCCTGCTCGCCTTGGTGGGTTATTACTGGTGGTGTACAAAAGGTATCAAAGAGGCGGCGTTGCGAGCCGCCCGCAGCTATTGCGAAAAGATGGATGTTCAGCTTCTCGATGAAAGCATCGTACTGCGCAACATGCGTCCACGCTTAGGGCAACGACACCTGGTGGAGTTACAGCGCCGCTATCAATTTGAATTCACAACAACCGGCGAGCAACGCTATCTTGGGGAAATACTGCTGGTGGGCAACCGCATCAGCCGTATTAACCTCGACCCCCACCGTCTGTGAGCGCAGCCCTCTGTCACAGAGGTCTGTCTGCTTTTTTTATAGAAAGCGAACGCTAATCAGTCACTCAAAGTGATAGCAACACCGGTATTGACTGGGATCTTCAACGCCGGACAGTGCATCGATGCGCTGATGCAGACTGGCCGTTAAAGCACCTCGCGTCCGCAACTCTTGTTCAATCGCCCTTAACCGATCACGGGGGGGCAGTGGATCTGCCATCAGGGCTAATAATTGCTCGGCTTGATTCAATAAATTCTCTTCACTGCGCAACATGATCTACTCCCATTTCCGGTCACGGGTACCAATACCCAACAAGCGGTCTACAGGTTTTAGTCCACGGTACAGCACACCTCCAGTAATCTCGCCCAGATTTTACAATTAGCCGGTCACCGCCCGCTAAAAACACTCTGTTAGCGTTGTGATTCCCTGCGTGGTTTACACTTATGAAGACGGCAACAGCAAGCGAGCGGAAATGCCGCCATGGTAAAAATCCACGTGAGACAAGGACAAACAGGCGTCAGCCATGTCTGTATCAGATGTCGGTATCAGATACCGACGGGCATCGACGCCACCTAATGCAAGGAGACTAATCATGCGTTCACTGTTAGCGACTATCGTCGGATTATCACTGCTATTCATGTCAATTACAGCGGCATACGCTCACCGTTTTGAGGAATCACCCACCTGTATAAAACCACGCAAGCCGGCCCAATTTGCTGATGAGATGGCCAAAAACGAATTTCAATCCAAAGTTGAACGCTTCAGAATCTGCCTGGACACTTTTATAACCCAGCACAACGCGGCCATGGCCAAACATCAAAGCTCGGCAGAAAAGGCGGCCAAAATCTGGCAGCAGTTTACCGAAGTAGAGCTTGCCCCGGCCAAACAGCCATAATTCGGAGTCCGCGTACAGAATGAAGACAAAACTTATCGAAAACCTTCAGCGCGTATGGCCTGCCACTTTATTCAATAACCGCTCATAGTCCGGTTTGCGCACTGACCACCGAAATCGTTCGATGCTGGGAGCTTGTGCGCGCTCCAGGCCATGCTGTTGAATTAAATCCACCGCACTGACCGCTTCCCGCTGCTGATCATCCGGCCGGTCATCGTACAAAAACGGCTCGGGAACCAGCTCGGGATAGGCCAGCCGGCGGGGTAGTACGGGTACACAGCCTGCGGCTACAGCTTCCAGCACCGCCAGCCCCTGAAACTCATGAATCGAGGTTGATAAAATAATGTCGGCTGAACTCAACCAGCGTTGGAATTCGTGCCGGGATTCAACAAAACCAAACCGGGCCAGCCGATGGGAAAATTCAACCCTGATTGTTTCAAACTCTTTCGGCGAATGCCGAAACTGCTCCCCCAGGATCGCGATGCGATATTGAGTCCCTCGCCGCTCCAGCTCACGCAGTACCCGCAATAAGCGGTCCGGCCCCTTGTCATATTCCCACCGTGATGCCCAGACGATTTTTATATCAGCATCGCCCCAAGACGGTTCCCAACCCGGTTGATCCGCAGAGGCGTCATCCCCGGCCTGATCACAGCAAGTAGCCTGTGCCTGAAAGAGCGGTACCGGCAGTACCGAAGACTTCGCTCGCAACTGGCAGGATAAGTCTCGGGGGCAATGGTCCGGCAGCTTGCGCATCAGGTCATCGACGCCCGTCATAAAGGTCGACAGGTTATATTGCGAATTAAACAACAACCAATCAGCCGCCAGCGCGGAGTAGATCGAAACCATCTGGGGTTCTACCCGTGCGGGTCCGTTTCCCGGAGGATAAGCAAACTGATTTTCATGCAGATAAAGCACGCAAGGTGTCTGCGCCAACCCGGGAAACAAGCCACGTAACGTTGTCAGATCCACCATCGATGTAGCGACAATCAGATCATAGCGATCACGCAAGACCTCAGACTGTTCTGACCACCAACTTAACGGATTCCCCCTGATACGCCATTGAAAATAACGGGCAGGAAGACTCAGTAACGTCCAGTCATGCTCATCACACTGATTCATCAAACCATCGCACCAATAACGGTGGCTCACGGCATGATAGGCACTTAACAATAAGATCTTCATGGTATTTCCGATTAAAAACACCTGTATCGCGCTAGCAGAGCTGGTATTCCCAACCCGGTAGC
>JBFGYY010000266.1:0-5058 GCA_041587095.1 Motiliproteus sp.
ACTATCTCCACATCAACTACTTTCCTACTTCAGGTACGCAACATGTTTAAGAATATTCCCGCTACTGATTTCTCTGCTTTCGGCGCACCTGTCCAGAAGCTGATCGAACTGAACACGACTACCATGACTAAAGTGTTCGAGCTTCAGCAAGCTGCTGCTAAGAAGCAAATTGCTCAGTCACAGGCTGACTTCAAAGCTGCTATGGAAATCAAAGATGTTAAAGCTTTGACTTCTTTTGTAACCGCACAAACTGAAGCGGCTAAAGCGAACCTGGAAGCACTTAAAGCCGACGCTCAAGTTGCTGCAGAAAGCACCAAAGCATACTTCGCTGAAGTTCAGGCTATCCTGACTGAAAGCAAAGATGTTGTTGCTAAAGCCGCTGCTACCGCTGTAAAAACCGCGTAATTTAAACGCTGTTAAAAAGCCTCCGTCAGAAATGATGGGGGCTTTTTTGTTTCTGGCTGATCGCGGATCGGGTCGGAAATAGCCTCAGACTCTCCACGACGTCTAACGCCAAAGCTCAACCATCGGCCCATGCGCCGGATCGTACTGCTGTCACCTCTTCTGCTTGTTTCTCTTCCGTGTCTGAACCGTTATTCAACGCCTGTTGAATTGAAAGTCACGGCGGTTTTCAAAATTGGCATCTTAATTGCTTTTACTGCTGAATAGTGGCAAGGCTAGCAAGGTCTTACATTGGGATAGTATTGAAAATAGTATTGAAAAATTGCAATAAATTCATTTGATTACAAGTTGAGGCCTCACATGAGCGGTAGCGAGTCACGTATACAAGCCATAACCAATATCACCAATCGCGCACCAAAAGAGTGCGCTAAGCCCGCGCCGCTTAACGAGATTTGGGGTTGTGACGTCTTTAACCTGGCCCGGATGGAAGAATCACTGTCGAAAAATGTCTTCAAATCGATGCAGAAGGTCGTCCACTCCGGCGCCCCCCTCGATCCGGCTACCGCCGATATGGTGGCTTCTGCGATGAAAGAGTGGGCCATGGCGAAAGGAGTGAAATTTTTCTCCCATATTTTTTATCCCATGACCAATATCACCGCAGAGAAGCACGATGGCTTTATCGTGACGAACTCTGACGGTGGCGCCATCACTGAATTTACCGGCAGACTGCTGATCAAAGGCGAGCCCGACGGATCGTCTTTCCCGAACGGCAGCCTGCGCATGACCAATGCTGCCCGCGGTTACACGGCCTGGGACCCCACCAGTCCTGCCTACATTATGCATACCGCCAACGGATCAACACTGATGATTCCCAGCGTCTTTATGTCCTGGACGGGTGAGGCACTGGATAAAAAAATACCGCTGCTGCGGGCTAATTCCGCCATGGACAAGGCTGCGAACCGGGTGTTGTCCCTGATGGGCGAGACCGATATTGCAACGCTCAACTCCAGCTGTGGCGCGGAACAGGAGTACTTCCTGGTCGATGAGCACTTCGCCAACAGCCGTCCTGATCTGTTGCTGGCGGGGCGGACCCTGTTTGGCGCGCCTGCTGCGAAAGGTCAGCAGTTTGATGATCATTATTTTGGTGCGATTCCTGCGCGCGTTCAGGTCTTTATGCAGGATTTCGAAGATAAGCTTTACCGGTTGGGTATTCCTGCCAAAACACACCACAACGAGGTGGCGCCGGGGCAGTTTGAGATAGCGCCCTATTATGAAGCCTCTAACGTTGCTGCCGATCACCAGCAGTTGCTGATGACTGTCATGAAAAGCACGGCTAAAGAACATGGCTTCCTGTGTCTCTTACATGAGAAGCCCTTTGCCGGCGTCAATGGTTCCGGTAAACATGTTAACTGGTCTGTCGGTAACTCAACCCAGGGTAACTTACTCGATCCCGGTAATACCCCGCATGACAACCTGAACTTCTTGCTCTTTTGTGGTGCAGTGATTCGCGGTGTGCACCAATATGGACCATTGTTGCGTGCAGTTATTGCATCGGCGTCCAACGATCATCGCCTCGGTGCCAACGAAGCGCCGCCGGCTATCTTGTCGGTTTATCTGGGCAGTCAGCTGGAAAGTGTTTTTGCTGATATCAAGGAAGGTAACCTGCTGGCCAAGGCCGAAGGTGGCCAGATGGACTTGGGGCTGTCGCAAATTCTTAAGTTTAAGCGCGATCCGGGTGACCGCAACCGGACATCGCCGTTCGCCTTTACCGGTAACCGCTTTGAGTTCCGTGCTGTCGGTTCATCCCAGTCGGTATCGGGTCCTCTCGTCGCCATGAATACCATGCTGGCCGACTCGCTGAACTGGATCGCCGATAAACTGGAAGCGGCACTGGCTGGTGGAACAGATCAAACGGCGGCTGTTATCTCTGTGCTGCAAGAGCTGATGCAATTGCATGGTAACGTTGTCTTTGGCGGCGACGGTTACTCGAGCGATTGGCATTCCGAGGCCGTGGAGCGCGGGCTTAAGAACCTGCCGACTACTGCCGATGCGCTGCCAGCGTTCAAAGATGAATCGGTCATTAAACTGTTCCAGGACACCGAAGTGCTGTCACCTGTAGAGCTGGCAAGCCGGTTTGAGGTGTATTCTGAGCAATATGTGCAAACGATCGAGCTGGAAGCCAAACTGGTGATCGATATCGCTTCGACGTCCATCTATCCGGCAGCTGTCGCGCATTTAACGAATCTGGCCAGCGCCGTGTCCAGCCTGAGTAGTCTGGATATTCGTCTGGACCATTCCGGAGTTGAGGTTGTTGCCAGCGAAGCCAATGCGATGATGGCACGGGTGAGTGAGCTTAGTGCGGCACTGGAGAAAGATGACTTCGAGTCGCCCGAAGCGCATATGCAGTATTGTGCGGCAACCATCTGTAAACTGATGCTTGCTGTTCGCGCCCATGCCGACACACTTGAAGGTCTGGTTGCCGATGAACTTTGGCCGCTGCCGAAGTATCAGGAAATGCTCTTTATTAAATAGTGAGTTGCGCAGCCGCTTCGGTTCGCCAGCGTGGTATTTCAGGAGGCTGACGCCTGCTGTTAAATCGCTTTGCTGCTCGTTGCGCGCCAGGCCACCGATGTCGCTGCGCGAATAGCCCGTCTGATAAAGGCCCCCATCATTGCCGATGGGGGCCTTTTTGTTTGTGCCCCCCCCTGAGCGATTCGAGGGCCACGGGTTTTTATCGCAGACAGTTGCCTCGCTGATCGGGCTGGGCTGATAATCACGTTTAACTTATTAGTACCTACGATCCGGAGAAAACCATGAACATTGCTGCCGACACAGTTGTTAGCTTCCACTACCGGTTACAGGATGAGGCGGGTGAAGAGCTTGAAAACTCTCACGATTCAACCCCGACGCTCTACCTGCACGGCCACGACGGGATCATCGCCGGATTGGAAAAGGCGTTGGAAGGCAAGGCTGCCGGCGATAGCGTTAACCTCACCCTGGCGCCGCAAGACGCTTACGGCTTACGTGTCGAAAACAGCGAGCAGCGCGTTCCGATCAAACACCTGGTGCTTGATGCTAAAACCAAGCGCAACCTGAAGAAGGGTATGGTTGTCGCGGTGCAGACCGAGCATGGCAGCCGCCCCATGGTGGTACTCAAGGCCGGTAAATTTAACGTGGATCTCGACACCAACCACCCCTTGGCGGGGCGGACGCTGACTTTTGATATTGAGATTGTTGACGTGCGTGAAGCCACGCCTGAAGAGCTATCCCACGGCCACGCCCATGGCGTGGGTGGACACCAGCATGAATAGATAAGATTGATCCGGTATCGGCACCGATCACCTGCCAAGGGCTGTTGCTACTGCCACCGGCTTCAACGGTGTACTAATCCTTGCTGCGGTTGCCTTCAATGGCTGCCAGCTTGGTGCGGATAAACGTGCTGTGCGGGACATGGATCAGATCGGCGACTTTGCGGATCAGGTGATCTTCGTGCTTATCGATCTCGTTGTCGGCGAGGGCGACTTGCCAGAGGTTCAGGACCAGCTGACTCTTCTGTTGTGGTGTGTAGTTATCGTTGATCAAACGGGTGAATTCGTACAACGACGTGGCTTGTTCCGCTTCCTGCCGGCCAAGTTCAACCAGTGCGGATAGTTCATCGGCGCTCAGCTCGAACTGCTTTTGCAGCAATTTGCTTACTGCGGCCTGTTCCTGGGCATCGACGGAGAAGTCGGCGCGGGAAACTTCCATCAGCAAGGCGGCAGTGGCTAGCTGTAGTGGATGCGTGCTGTTTTGCAGTTCGGCGTCGTCTTTCAGGGCGATATGGCGGCTGAAAAATTGCGTTATCTGGTTGATCATCGAATTTCACTCGGCTCATCGGCAGTCATAACCCGATAGCCTAACATGAGTTAACAGCATTCGTAGTCAGGCGTTACGCTGACTTGTTGCTGAGGGCAGGGGGCTGAGGGCTTGTCGAAGCGTCACCAGGTGCGGGCTTTCATGCCGAACTCTGTTGAATAGCCCACCGATTTGCTCACCACTTGTTTGCTCTCATCGAGCACGTAATAGGTCGGAAACAGCGATATGCTGTAATCGGCCTGCGTTTGCCGGGTGCCTAAAAGCACAGGGACCTGTAGCTGCTGATCGGCAACGAAACGGTCGACTTCCTCTGGTGAGTGGTAACCAAGGGCGATGGCCACGACCGTCAGCGTCGGGTCTGCAGCGGCGATATTATCGAGATTGCCAATACTCAGCTTGCAGATGCTGCACCAGGGGGCGAAAAAATACAGCAGGGTGCGCTGGGTTTTTATCTCGCGTAGCGAATTGATGTCGCCGTTCAGATTCATAAGGCTAAACCCGGGTGCTTGCTGGCGATTGTCCAGCAGATCTTTTTGCTGCCAGAGACTGATGCCTGTTACCAATCCGAATAGCAGTAAGATCTGCCCTATCCAGGCAAGAAGCTGTTTTTTGGGCCATCGGTTAAACATTTTGGGCGACATGTACCGTTCGGGGCTGGGTGGGTTTTGTACGCGCTGTAAAATGGGCAGGGTGTGCGGCGAATCTTCTCATCGGTCTGCTATGCCTAGCAAATCGAACAAGCATAAAAAAAGCCGCCATTCATCCCGAAGGCAGCTTTTTGATCCCCTTATGCAGCTACCG
>JBFGYY010000267.1:0-5048 GCA_041587095.1 Motiliproteus sp.
CAGAGAACATCGTATCCACATGATGATCACCGATATCAACATGCCGCAAATGGATGGCATTACGCTGACAAAGGCGGTAAAAAGCCTCGAGAAATACCGATTTTTACCCGTGGTCTGCCTAACATCTGAAGATAAAAAATCCTTCACACCTAAGGCCAGGGAAGCAGGAGCCTGCGCCTGGATCGACAAACCCTTCTCTGCTGCCGATGTAATAACCATTGCCCGTAAGCTGCTGCGCTAATTGTCAGCACAGCAGCTTGCAGTCTTTCGATCAGGACTTGCGGCGTGCGGATTGCGCCATATGTTCAGCCAACGAGTGCGGACGGGGCTGCAATTGGTGAAGCTGCTCTTCTTTATTGTGCCGCCAGACATGGCACTGCTTGGCAACAGGGCGCAACGCACTCAGCACCTTAAGCAGTTTGTCATCGCGCACCGGATACACTTCCACGCTATTTAGACGCCGCGTCAATTCATCTTTGTCGGCCCTTAACGGATCACCCTGCAACCACTTCATGATCAGTGAATTCGAGGTATCGGTTAACCCGCAGCCGCGACACTTCTCTTTCAACACGCAGCGGTCACAAACCGCCAACGAGTACTTGCGCTTGTTGACGAGTCCGCTGGCCGAAGCGGGGCCCCGATAGCGGCGCCATTCATCGATCCAGGATATCTTGCGCTTCACGATCCGCATCCCAAGAATCAATGTACCGATCAGCAGGCTGATCACACCCAGCGCCAGATAGGTATCGGTAGGCGCAAACTGTACTGCCAAGGCCCCGATCCCCAGAAAGCCGAAAGGCATGGACTCATAAAGGTCGTGATGCAGGAAAAACACCTTCTCTTTGGTGGGCACCCGCTTATTCACCCGGCGCGCATCCGAGCGTAACACCCAAGTTACCGATGCTGCCGTAAAGAGCAGCCAGGCAAAACCCAGCCCCACCCATTCCGGGAAAAACATCAGCATTAACAAAGAGACAAACAAATAGAGGTACGGTAAAACCTCATAAAGTATCTTGGGTATCATTTTGCTAAATCACTCAAAGACCAACCCTGACCAACCCGAATATACGACCGATCAGACTTCGGTTCACTGCTTCAGACACTGACCGCCAGACTGCGCGGACACCGATTCCAGGACAAAACCCTTCGCGGCACGTATCACTTCTGCACCCGGGCTGCACCGCCCGGCACACTGATCAAAAAACAATCGGGCCTGATTATAACATGAGCATGTTGAAGCGAGTCGACAACTCCTTGTCGTGGATCATAACTAACCAAAAAAACTGTATTGATTATTTGTACGCTTTCAGTCGGCATACTCATCGATGAGCACACGGAGGATTAATATTCGCCGACAACCGGATGCGAAGCGCTTAACAGCAGCTGCGTATACCTTGGTGGCAGTTTCGAAGCAATCTCACCATCACAGACTGCGCAATGCGCGCCGGATGCATTCGCCATCCGTGGCGAAAACCATCTTCTAAGCGGAGACCGATTCCGTTTCATCCTCTGCGACGACCTCAGCTTGACCACCAGCCCCCGCCTGCCGATAGGGGTTATCGGAGTTCAGCAGCGCTTTTGCCTTCGGCATAGGAAACTCGACATCCAGATCAACAATCGACCCGTCACGGCACACATTGATGACCGTATCCATGGTCGAGGCCATTAACGAGTATTTGTCATCCGGCGCGGCAATCAGGGTCTGCAGACCCAGGTCGCTCATAAAGCCCAGTGAGGTATGGGTGTTTTCGGCATCCAGCTTGTTAAAGGCTTCATCGAACATGCTCAGGCTCATACCGCCAACCGGCAAGCCGCCGGGGGTTTGCTTGAGGCGATAGGTCGCTCCCAGACCCGCTGCGATCGCCACATAAAAGGGCACCTGATGCTCACCGCCGGAACCGGTCTTGATCCGCTGCGAGAGGTTGGTCTTGATGTTGCCATCCAGGTCTTTGATTACCAGCTCGAAGTTATAGAAGTTCCGGTAGTCCTGCAGGATGCTGGCTTCACCCTCATCTTTCAGGACTTCGTGGATACGCTCCAGCGCATCCTTGTGGGGGGATTTTTCATCCAGCACGTCGTCAAACAAACCACCGGCGTTGGCTTGCTCCGCCCGGGAATACGTTTCCACCAGCTGCAACACGTCCTTCAACTCGGGGTTGGGGGTCATGGTGAAGCTGTACATCTCTTTATGGAAAGGGCGATGTTTAAGGTGATTGTTCAACTCGCGGATCAGCTCCTTGATCTTATCGATCTGGTCGTTCAGATGCGCAACGAAATCGGACCGGAACGCCGTTTCAGCTTCGATCCGCGCTCGCTCGGCTTTCTTGGTGTAGTGGGCCAGCTCGGTATCGCGCAAGGCCTGAATGGTGGCTTCGACAAAACTTTCGAGCTCCTCATGCGTCGAATCGGGACTCAGCTGATCCAGTTGCTGATGGGTCAGGCCGGAACCGTGGTACTGCGCCTTATACTGAGCGACAGCATCCCGCACGCCGTTTTTCTTTTTATCGACCAGGCTCAGCTCATTCTGCGCCTTGCGGGCGGCATCAAAGATGATCCGTTCCAGTTCGCCGGCACAGGATTCTTCGAGGTAATCGCGCTTCTCCTGAGCTGACTGGGCATCAAAGATCGCGACCTCTTCACAGCGGGTCCGGGCTGCAACATGCTCTTCGAGTTCTTTATCCAGCACCTCGAGTGTCGCTTCACGCTTGATCATGGCGGTACGCAAACTTCTGAGCTTCTCTACCCGTTTCTGGTGCTCGCCTTGCGCCAGCGCCTGCTCTTCCACCAGCCGACTCAGACGCTGCTGAATACCGGTGTCATCCTGATTACGCAGGTCCTGCATGGCCTGACGATAGCCTTCTACTTCGGCGTTGAGCATTTCCCGATCGTTGCACAGACTGTACGCCGACTCCTTAACCCCGATCAGGCTGGCCGCCAGTTTAATCAGCGACTCTTTCAGATCGCTGAGCGCACTGTGCTCCTTCTCCTGTTCGGCCAGCTTAAGCTGCAGTTTGTCGAAGTCCTGATCTTGCTGCGCCAGCTGACTTTCCCGATGCCGTGAGCCCATCATCGGCGCCTGCTCGTGGATCGAGGTGGTGGAGCCTTCTGATTGCAGCATACAGTCGGGGGTCAGTGCCCGCTCCTGCCTGAGCAGCTCCTGCTCGGTTTCCACCGCCATGACGGCGCCCAGGGTGCGGTTGATATAGGCCAGTGCATGGCTGTTGTCGCAATCGACATATTCTGCCAATGAGCCGGGCTTGCGACGATTGAGCCAGTCGTTGCTCTTGGTGGTGTTGATGATGCGACACCCTTTAAGGTGGCGCGCACGACGCCGGTAAAGGGTGATCGCGTCCTTAACCCGCTCCGGATCGACGATCAGGGCTTCGCGGCGGTTACCCAGAAAACTCTCAATCGCCACCCGCCAGCGGTCATCGTTAATCTCGGTCAGCTCGCACATCGGCCAGGATTCAATGCCGTACTCTTCCAGCAGCGCCATCAGCTCGCGGGTATTGCGCTTGAGGGGCGCGCGCCCCTGTTTAAGCTGCTCGATATCGCCCCGGCTGCCCTGCAGGGTATCGCGCAACCGGCTGATCCGAATAACAGACTCCTCATACCGGCGCGAAATATCACGCCGGACCACGTCAACCTGGCCCTTAAGGGCTTCGATATTGTTGTCCACCGCCAAGGGTTCTTGTGGCCAGGTGGAACCGAGCAGGTGCTCGCCTTCACGCCACAGTGAAACCGACTCTTTGACCACATCGACAAAACTGTTGGGTAGCAGCGCTTCATTGCGGGCAAAAGCCACACTGGAACGCAGCAGGTTATACAGGCTGGCGATGCGCTCCTGTACCACGCTCAAGGCATGCTGCTTGGTATCTATCTTTAACTCCAGCTCCTTGATGCGGTTGGCCGAGTCGGAGTTGTTTAATTCGGCCCGGGTATCGGCCAATTCCTGCATCAGGCGATTGATATCACCCTCAAGTTTATCGGCTTCGGCCTGCAGGGCGAGTTCCTTTTCCTGCTCGTCTTCCAGCTTCTCTTCGATAGACTCCTTCTTCAGATCCGCTTCTTCGCAGCGGGTCTCATGCACCACCCACTCATACTCAGCCGAGTTCTTCCTGTTACGGTGGATACCCTGACACAGGTCCTGCACCTTCTCCAGATCGCCGATACGGTTGGATACCTCGCGCGTTTTATGCTCCATCGCCCGGTATTCGTCCAGCGATTTACGGAAGTCACCCACCTGGACCAATTTGTGATCCAGCACGTATTCGCGCACAAAACGGGTCGGGCTGTCGATCGGTGTAAACTTGATCGCGTTGCGGAAGTTCTTCAAAAACTTCTCGTCGTCGATCGGGATCAACGGATCGAGACTCAGCGCCGCCATGACCGCACGGATGTAGCGGCTTGCGCGCTTTTCCAGCGTCATGTCGGGGCAGCGCTCGCGCAACGCGTCGCGCACCTGGGTCCAGGCCTTCGGTGTGCGCCCTCCGGCGGTACGCTCGGTAAAATCATCCAGCGTCAAAGCGACACCCGGTAAAATGAAGCGCCCTTCCACCTCCTCATCCGGTGTTGCCAGCGATGCGCTGATCGCCAGACCGATGGTGGTAACCTCGCGGCTATCCTGATCGGTAAATTCCAGCGCCAGGTAGGTGATGCTGTCTTCACGGGATGTCTTGCCCCGTCCGCTGCTGGCATCATCCAAAAAACCCAGGCAATAGGTGCGCAGACTACGCTCACTTTTCTGGCCCGCGCTGGCATTGAAGCTCAGGTAACGTTTATTGCCGCCCACCAGCACGGTCTGGATCGCATCCAGCAACGAGGATTTACCCGACCCGTTGGGACCCACGATAGCAACATTGCCCCGGATCGGAATTTCTACCGCGCCCAGCACATACCAGTTAACCAGGACGATTTTACTTAACACTTTCATTACGCGGTCTCTCCGGCTTTCTGTGCAGCTTCATCAGCGGCATTATCGCTTGCATCAGCTTGCTCAGCGCCTTGCGGTGTTGACTCTTCTGCCTGCCCTTCCTGATCCTGCTCGG
>JBFGYY010000268.1:0-5021 GCA_041587095.1 Motiliproteus sp.
ATCGTCTGCACCGAGCCCTTTCCAAAACTGGAGGTGCCCATAATGATTGCACGGTGGTGATCCTGCAGGGCACCGGCAACAATCTCGGAGGCCGATGCCGAACCGCCATTGATCAGCACGACCAAAGGCAGGTCGCCCAAGACATCGGTGCCGTTGGCGCTATAGCTCAACTCACTCTGCTGCAGGCGACCTTCGGTGTACACGATCAGGCCGCTATCGAGAAACGCATCACTGACGTCCACCGCCGCCTGCAAGACCCCGCCCGGGTTGTTACGCAGATCCAGCACCACGCCTTTCAGCGCGCCTTTATCCTGCAACGCTTCGATGGCAGCAACCATATCGGGGCCGGTTGTCACCTGAAACTGGCTGATACGCAGGTAACCAAAGTCGCCATCCAAACGCCGGCTCTTGACGCTGGTGACCTTAATGACATCCCGCACCACGGTGATGATCCGCGGCTTACTCTCCCCTTGTCGCATAACCGTCAAACGAATTTTACTGCCGGGCTTACCCCGCATCAGATTGACGGCGTCACCGAGATCCATGCCTTGTACCGCCTGATCATCGAGCTTGATGATCATATCCCCCGCCTTGACCCCCGCCCGTTGCGCGGGCGTGTCGTCGATGGGGGTGATAACGCGCACAAAACCGTCTTCCATACCCACTTCAATACCCAGTCCGCCGAACTCGCCAGTGGTGTGCACCTGCAAGGCCTTGAAGGACTTGGGGTCCAGATACGCGGAATGCGGATCCAGGCCGCTCAGCAACCCCTTAATGGCATTCTCCAGCAGAGTGCTGTCATCGATCTCCTCGACATAGGCCGACTTAACCCGCTCAAAGATCTCGGTAAAGGTGCGCAGATCATCCAGAGGCAGCGGTGGCTTCTCGTTACTTTCCAGGGCAAAGGCATTCAGACCAAGGGTCAGACCAACGGCAGCCAACAGAGAAGACCGCAGCGATGGGTAGGCATTCATAACGTATTCCTTATTCAGCGCTGGCGGGCCTTCAGCCAGGCTTTGGGATTGATGGGCTGTCCCTTGTGACGGATCGCAAAATAAAGTCCGGGCGAGCCACGACCACCACTATCGCCGACCGTTGCCAGCGGCTCACCGCTTGTCACCCAGTCGCCAACCTCTTTAATCAGGCTCTGGTTATGGCCGTATAGGCTCATATAACCACCGCCATGATCAACGATCAACAACAATCCGTAGCCACGCAGCCACTCGGAGAAGACAACCCGGCCACTGTGTATGGCCTGAACCGGCTGGCCAGCCCGGCCTGCAAACAGTATGCCCTCCATCTTCACGCCGCTATCGGTGCGTTGCCCGAAACTCAGCAGCGCTTTACCGGTTGTCGGCCAGGGCAGGCGTCCCTTGAGCTGGCGAAAGCTTTTTGCATCCAGCGACAACTCATTGAGCGCCAGCGCTCGCTGAAGTTCCTTCAGCACGCCCTCCAGGCGCTGCTGATCGGCCTTTAACTGCTTTAAACGCGCGTCGTTGCCCCGAATCTCTTTTTTCAGGGAAGCGACCACCCGGGCGCGCTGTTTACGCTGTTGCTTGAGCTGCGCTTCCTTTTCGGCCAGCTGCCGGGTCTCCTCACGCAATAGTTGCTGCTCTCGATTACGGGCGTCTTCTACCGCTTGCAGCTCAGCCAGCGTCTCCTGATAACCCGTAATGGCCTGGACGCGGGCATCGCCCAGGTAATCGTAGTAACGCAGCAGCCGCGTGATCCGCTGGGGGTCTTCCTGACTCAGGTAGAGCCGTAACCGGTCCTGACGACCGATACGAAAAGCCTGAGCCAGTTGCGACTCCAGCGCTTCAGTCTGTGCCTGACGGCGCCGTAACAGTTCCTGGCGCTGTTGTTCCAGACGCTTGAGGGTGTTATCGGCCTGTTTCAGAGCTTTTTGTTTGTCGGCAATACTGCGCGACAACTTCCCCGACGCTTTTTCTACCTTGCGCAGCTTCTGCTGCTCGCGTTGCCGTTCGGTTTCGGCACGGGACAGGCGGGATTCCAGCTGGCGAATATCGCCCTGTAGTTTACGAATACGGGTTTCGGTGACCTGCGGGTCATCGGCAGCCTGAAGCGGAACGGAGATCGCCAGCGACAACGCGCTCAGCAGCACAACGACGCCGGCATGCATGCGGACAGAACCAGAACGATGCGGGCGCGCCGAATCGGACCGCCCTTGCAACGGGACGGTCTGATTTTCAGTTTGGAACAGCCGCATCAGAGTCTCAGCCCAGCAGAGACTTGCCATCCATCTCCGCCGGAACCGGCAGGTCCATCAAGCCCAGCAGCGTGGGCGCCAGATCGGCCAGGCAGCCATCGTTGAGATCCGCCTGGCGAGCGCCGACGTAGACGAGACCAACCGGCCAGTTGGTATGCGCCGTGTGCGCCTGCCCGGTCTCGGGATCAGCCATCATCTCGACGTTACCATGGTCGGCTGTGATCAGCGCCTGGCCGCCGACCTTCGCCAGCGCCTCCAACACCCGTCCGACACACTGGTCAACCGCTTCCACCGCTTTCACCGCCGCATCAAACTTGCCGGTATGGCCGACCATATCGGGATTGGCATAGTTACAGACGATCAGGTCGTATTTACCGGCGTCGATGGCCTCAACCAGCTTATCGGTCACCTCCGGGGCACTCATCTCGGGCTGCAAGTCGTAGGTCGCCACCTGCGGGGACGGCACCAGAATCCGTTCTTCACCGGCATAAGGCTCTTCGCGGCCGCCGTTGAAAAAGAAAGTGACGTGAGCGTACTTTTCGGTCTCGGCAATGCGCAGCTGGGTACGCCCCAGGCTCGACATATATTCGCCGAGGCCGTTATGGATACTTGAAGGCGGGAACGCGCAGGCCGCGGGAATATTCGCGGCATATTCGGTCAGCATGACAAAACCAACCAACTGCGGCCAGCAGACACGCTCAAAGCCGTCAAAGTCCGGTTCGACAAATGCCCGGGTTATTTCACGCGCCCGATCAGGGCGAAAATTTGCACAGATAACCGCATCGCCATCGGCGATAACCCCTACGGGCTGATCCGCCGCATCCACGATCACGCTGGCCTGAACAAATTCATCATTTTCATCGCGCCCGTAAGCTTCGGACAGCGCGTCGGATGCCCGGGTATAACGGTACGCCGTTTCGCCCGTCGTCATGGTGTCATAGGCTTTCTGCACCCGATCCCAGCGGTTGTCACGGTCCATGGCGTAATAACGTCCGACCACCGAGGCGATCGCGCCCACGCCCAGCTCGGCAAGCTGTTTTTCCAGCAGCACGAGGGAAGGCTCGGCACTGCGTGGCGGCATATCCCGCCCATCCAGAATGGCGTGAACAAACAGTTTTTTCGCACCCCGCTCAACAGCCATGCGGCACAAGGCATGAATATGGGTTTCATGGCTGTGAACGCCGCCGGGAGACAGCAATCCGAAAATATGTACCGCGCGCCCCTGAGCGATGGCACCATCCATCGCCGTAACCAAGGCCGGATTTTTCAACAGCTCACCGTCGGCCACGGCCTTGGAGATACGGGTGTAGTTCTGATAAACAATTCTGCCGGCGCCAATGTTCATATGACCGACTTCGGAGTTACCCATCTGGCCATCGGGTAAACCCACGGCCAAGCCGGAAGTAGCCACCCGCGCCGTCGGGCACTGAGACCAGATCCTGTCCCAGACCGGCGTGTGAGCAGCCTTGATGGCATTGTGTTCGGTGCTGTCACTGACGCCCCACCCAGCCAGGATAAGAAGAGCCGTCGGAATCCGTTTATCACTCATGCCCAGAAATACCTCACGAAAAGAATAATGCCGTTATGTTCGGGTCAGTTACGCTGCCGACCGGGGTAGAAATACTCAGCGCCCAGCGATACCTGCTAAAAATAGTCGGTTATTTTACCTCTGCCGCCCTGACAGGGCCAGCGGAGATACAGGCCCGGTAACCGTCACTGTCACGTAGTGTTTTAAAGTGGCTTTGGGCGAAAGGCTGCAGCATACAGGCCCGGTCACGGGCGGCCACCTGCTCGACACACAGGATATCCGCCTGGCTGGCGCAATGCCCGAAACGATTCAGGCGCGGGTCGGCCGCCGCTCCCAGCCGGCTGAGCTGCACAGCAACCCGCGACCGGATCGGCTCAATGTTCTGCTGCGGCAGTTGCTCGATAAGCCGTGCGATATGGGTGCGGCCAAAAAATTGCCGGTACAGCTCGGCATCGATCCAGCGCAGCGCCAGCGCGTAATGCAACGCCTGCGGAACATCATGGTGACGCAGATAAAAGCTCGCCAGCAGGTGGTAACAGCTGACAAGCCCTTCATCGGCACAACGTCGTAATTTCTCCTCCGCCTCGGCGGCGCTGCGCACACCACGGGACCAGGCAAGAAAATAATCGATATACAGCGCGTCCAGTGCCTGCGGAAACCGCTTGCGGGCAGCGGCCATCAACAGTCGATCGGCACCAAGCGCATCGCCGGCTTCCAGCAGCAAACGGGATTGCAAATACAGGGCAGCCGGATCGCCCTGCTCGATCGCGTCATCAAGCGTTTTTCGAACGGCGGGCGTAAAAGTGATACACCCCTGCCCGCACCATTGCAAGGCCGCCACCTGCCCCTGCTCTGCAGCCGTCTGGAAAGCGTTACGGGCAGATTCTGCCGAAGCAGCAACACCGTAGCGCCCCTCGGCCAACAGCCAAGCCCTTAAAAGCAGGCCGTCTGCCGAGCCACGCAGCTGTTCCAGCAGGGGCGTATCAATAATCTCGCCCCGGTGCATCTTTTCGACAGCCAGTTCCAGTGCAAAATGCTCTGCCGGCGGGGTCAGCGCGGCCACCGGCATACTATTGGCAGCAGAAGACGCTGTGACAGCCGCAACAGCGTCTTGCTGGCGTGCCGGAGACGTCTGACCGAGCCGTTCAGATACGGCAGCCCCCGGTGAAGCATACGGAACTGAAGCAGAAGCAGAAGCAGAAGCAGAAGCAGAAGCAGAAGCAGAAGCAGAAGCAGAAGCAGAAGCAGAAGCAGAAAGTTTGACGG
>JBFGYY010000269.1:0-4987 GCA_041587095.1 Motiliproteus sp.
CCTGCAGGAAGCCCCCGCCACAGACGAAGGCGTCTCCCAGACCGAAATGAGCTTACTCGGTTTCAGCCATGCAGACGTTGGCGCCGCTCTGATGGAGCAATGGCAGCTCCCACAATGGCTGAGTGCATCGATTGAATGCCACCACAGCCCTGCGCTAAGTGCACATTACCCGCTGGAAAGCTCAATTTTACATCTGGCCAACGCGATCGCGAATCAGGAAGAGCCCGGTCGCAACAATATCGAGGGGTGCAGTACTCAGATGGACCCGCAAGCGTTGCGGCTGACAGGATTCTGTGCCGATGATAGCGCCGCACTGATCGATGAAACCAACCAGAACTTTCGCGCAGTGCTACAAATCATTGTCCCGGAAGGGATTCTTATCTGACAAAATAGCGCAGTCTATACAGCGCCCGTAACCGAAAAGAGACAGTACGCATGCAGGAACCGACCGCTCCCCTGGAACTCGCCGCCATCGACCTAGGCTCCAACAGCTTTCAGCTGCTGATCGTCCGGGAGGTCAACGGCGAGTTACAGGTTATCGACCGCATCAGCGAAAAGGTTCAGCAGGCGGCGGGGTTAGACGCCAATCGTTGCCTCGATGCGGAATCCATCGAGCGGGGCCTTGCGTGCCTGGAGCGATTTGCCCAGCGGCTTGCGGGGCATGATGGCGCCAGTGTCCGCTGTGTGGGTACTAACACTCTGCGTACCGCCCACAACCGCAATCAGTTTATCAGCCCTGCGGAGAAGATCCTTAACTGTCCGGTAGAGGTCATTTCCGGACGAGAAGAAGCCCGCTTAATCTATCTGGGCGTTGCCCATACCTTATCCGATGACGAGGACCGGCGTCTGGTGATCGATATTGGCGGGGGCAGCACCGAATTCATTATCGGTGAACGCTTCGCACCACTGGAGCTTGAAAGCCTGCATATCGGTTGTGTTTCCTACACCACGCGCTTTTTCAGCGACGGGAAACTCTCAGCCAAGAAATTTCAAAAAGCCGTCGATGCCGCGCACCTCGAGCTGCTGAATATCCGCAAACGGTATCGTCAATTAGGCTGGGCCGATGCGGTGGGTTCATCCGGCACCATCAAAGCGATTCAACGCCTGGGATTGGCTCAGGGCTGGGTTAATGAATTCATCACACTGGATAGTCTGCTGCAGCTACGCGACCACCTGCTCAGTTTCGAGCACCTCGATCAGGTCGAGGCGGATGATATAAAAACGGCCCGGCTCCAGGTGCTTCCCGCGGGGCTGGCCATTCTCATCGCCGCTTTCGAGTCGCTTCAGATTGAGAGCATGGTGTACGCTGATGGCTCACTGCGCGAAGGATTACTCTACGATCAGATTGGTCGCCAACAGCACGAAGATGTACGCGAGCGGACCCTCGGCGCGCTGATTGAGCGCTACCAGATAGATACCGATCATGCTCAAAACGTCGACGCTACCGCGCAATACCTGCTGCAGCAGACAGACCTGAACACCCCCGCCAACGCCAGCCTGCTGCACTGGGCTTCTCGTCTGCATGAAATAGGTCTGGCGATCTCCCACAGCCAGTTTCAGAAACATGGTGCCTATCTGATCCGCCATGGTGACCTTATGGGCTTCAACCGCGCCGAACAGCAGCGTTTGGGACTGCTGGTCCGCTGCCACCGGCGCAAACTGAGCAATGCCGAGCTGGAGCTATTTCCAGAAGAGGAACAAAAGCCGCTACTCGGGCTAATCATACTGTTGCGTCTGGCGATCATCCTGCACCACAGCCGGCTGCCTGAGCAGGTTCCGGAGCTGACCCTGCAATTAAAAAAGAAAAGCCTGCACCTGAGCTTCCCTTTCGGCTGGCTCGAGGAACACTCGCTCACCGAGGCGGATCTCTGCGCGGAGCAGGCCTATCTGAAAGCCGCCGGCTATGAACTCAACCTCGATTAGCATCACCGGGCGTGCAACGGGCAGGTGTACGTTAGGCGGGTACCGTTAAAACAACGGGGCTTGGCCGTAAGCCCCCGTGCAGCGTGAACTTAGTTGTTGTTACCGGCGCATTCAGGGACCGTTGGCTACGCACTGCTCGTGGTTCAGCGGGTAACGTTGACGTCAGATAACGAGGTTAGCCGTTGAAAAAACTGACATTAATCCGGCATGCGAAATCAAGCTGGAAAGATACCTCACTGGCAGATCATGACCGACCGCTTAACAAACGTGGGCGCCGTGACCTGACAACGATCGCTCTGGCCCTGAGCCAGGGAGTGCCATTGTGCGAACGCGTCTACTGCTCGACGGCGCTGCGTGCCCATCAAACCGCCGTGGGCCTGGCGCCCGGCCTGGCTTGCGATAGCCTGTATGCATCGCCGGAGCTGTATACATTTTCAGCCCCGGCTTTAATCACGTTTTTACAGCGCCTTCCGGATGAGTTGAAGCATATTGCGCTCGTAGGCCATAACCCGGCGTGCCAGGAACTGCTGATCTGGTTGACTGGAGAGGAGGTTGATCGCTACCCGACCTGCGCCGTTGCCGACATTCAGCTGCGATGCTCTCACTGGGAAACGCTGGAGAAAAACTGTGGGAGCCGGATTCGTTGGCTAACCCCCAAGCGTCTTCAGGATAAAGTGCGCGCAGACTAGCCCGCGTTTTCGGCATCCTCTGCCTTAAGCAGCGCCAACCCCTTGGTGCGCTGGCTATGGATCAACGCAACTTTCTTTTCGATGTCGAGCCGGCGTTCACGATCCTGCTCCCGCTCGAGCTTTTCCTGCCATTTACGCTCTTTCTGCTTTAATTCGGCCAAAACCTCTTTCAGCGCCTCGCGTTTGCGCTTTTTTTCCCGGAGATCGGCATCAAACAGCAGGTGCAGCTTTTCCAGCAATTTACGGGTTTTCACGGCGTCATCTCCGGTGCTCGGCTCGATTCTTTTTCTGTCTTCAGCAGTACTGCCTTGATCTCGGATTCATCCAGCGAGATCTCGCGCTCAGCCCCTTGATTGAGTTTCTGACGGGATACAAACAGTGTAGTCGCCATTGCGATCAAACTGCGCTGAATCTCATTGGCATAACCGCTGTCGTTGATCAGGGAGGTACCCATCTCGGGTGTGATCCGGTTTTCACGGATCATCTGAAACAGACGCTGAGACTGCTTTTTCTCCCGCCCCTGCATACCCAGCTTAAGTTCATCCAGACCCAGAACACTGGTGGCCTGATCACCCTCGCTGCGAATCTGCTCCAGCTCTCTGAACAGGGACACCAGATCCAGTCGCAAGCGATTATATTCATGGCGAATGCTGTGATTATCCGACAGCGCGTAGCGAATGGTGTTCTTCTGCAGGTGCTTGGCCGCTTTGACCGCCTCGAGGATATTGCGGTTGGCATCCCGTAACCAGTGTACTTGTGCTGACTGACTCTCCTCCCAGGTAAAGGAGGCTTCGCTGATAAATTTAATCACGGCCGAAAAGATGCGTTTAACCCGGCGGTCGTATTGGTCGTCCATATCCAGCCGGGTAATACGCCGCTGTTGCTCCAGGGTTTTGTCCAGTTTCAGGTTCGGGTTTAGCGCCTCTTCCACCGACAAACCCAGCCCGCGCAGAATAATATCCCGAGCATTGTCATAGATATGCAGCGTTTCATTACGCACCGCTTCAACCGCGGTATCGGGAAATTCAACCGCCGCATCGACGATAAAACGCGGGCTGTCGACCGCCTTCTCCTTATCCACGATCACCCGCTCCAGGAATGTCACCATACGAGGAATCAGCGGCAACATCAGCATCACACCCAGCAGATTGAACAGGGTATGGAACACCGCCAGTTTCAGCGTGTAATCCGTAGCTTCGATGCCCAACCACTGACTGGTACCGTCCACTGCCCAGATCAATTGTGAGATCAGCACGATCGCCACCACACCGGTAGTGATATTGAATAACATGTGGGCGCCTGCCAATCGCCGACCGGCGGCATTGGAGCCCATCGCGCCAATGATCGCGGTAATGGTGGTCCCTACATTCGCCCCAATCGCCAGTGCCAGGGCATTCTCGTAAGAGATCTGCCCTGCAGCCAACGCGGTGATAATTAACACCAGGGTGGCATGGCTGGACTGCATGATGACCGTCGCGGCAATACCGATGAAACAAAACAGAAACAGACCCGGGTATCCGGCCACGGCGTAGGCGGTCAGGTCGATGCTGTCTTTAAACGCATCGAAGCCTTCTTTCATATAGTGGATACCGAGGAACAGGAAGCCCAGACCGGCCAGGATATAACCCGCCCCCTTGATGGCGCGGGATTTCTGGAACACCATGATCACCCCGAACACCAGCATGGGCATGGCATAAGCGGAGATCTTTACCTTCAAACCAAATCCGGCCACCAACCAGGCACCGGTGGTTGTACCGAGGTTGGCACCGAAAATAATACCAATCCCTTCGCTCAGCCCCAGCATACCGGCGCTGAGAAAAGAGATGGTGATCACCGACACCAACGAGCTGGACTGCATCAGCGTGGTTGAAACCACGCCAAAGCTCAGACTTTTCCACAGTGTGTTCGTCGTGCGGCGCAGGATCCGCTCCAGCACCCCGCCGGTGAAGGCACGGAAGCCCTCTTCCAGCGATAGCATACCAAACAAAAAAATCGCCACACCGGCGGAGATCGCCTTAAAGTCCGGGCTAATCCAGAACCCGTAGGCCAATAAGAGTAGAATAACCGGCAATAAAAGTTTGCGTAACATATCAACTGCTCATCATGACAAGTCAGCGTATCTCTCTCGGGTCAGCCCCGTGCGGACCCAAGTAAGGCCGAGCGCTGCTGTCGAAGATACCGTCAAATCCAGGGAATAACAAAAGATATCACGCATACGAGAAACAGCGGCATACTATCTGGCGAGCCCCCGCACGCCGCAGTGTTAAGGCCGTTGCTCTTTAGTTCAAACCAATGCAGTTCAAACCAATGAAGTTCAGGTCGATGAAGTTCGCAGCAACGCCAGCCGCAGGAGGGTATTGGCTTCCGGCACCCCA
>JBFGYY010000270.1:0-4971 GCA_041587095.1 Motiliproteus sp.
GTATTGAACCAGGCATCACCGAAGCGCTGGCGAAGATATGGCTCGAGCAAACGCAGCCCCTCGGGATCCTCCTGTTGGCAGAGTTTATACAGATCGCGCAACTGCCGGGAATCGATCTGCTCTAATTCGGCCCCTTCGAGTGGCCCCTTACGAACAACACCACTGATAATTCCGCTGTCATGGTCCAGCGTCATAGCCAAATAGAGGGAAGAGACCGTGGATTGCTGACCTGCCGCGCGTTTAGACGATGACGAAGCGGTACGCAGGGACGGCAGAAGTCGCAATAACGGCAGAAGCAATGGCGCCAGTCGGCGAATGAATGGCAGAATTGTGGCGAACAGGCCAAATAACCAATGCAGGCGGCCTGTAAAGACCATCGCCAATAACAGAACAAGCAGAAGAACAGCACCGAAAGAAAGCAGGAACGATTTGCCCCGGGCGGGGGCATGGGTAAGAATCCAGCGGGCCAGAAGGAAGGCACCAATAACAACGACAAGAAGTAAAATAAAATTCACGCGCTAGGATTCTCCAGCTTGTGGCACAGTTTTTTTACAGCAGCACTGCTTGTCTCGCCAAATGATCGCAAGGCTTTTTGCCCGCCCGTTGCAAAAACAGCCACCGCATTGAGCAGCTCTCCCAAGACCTCCGCGCCGTGGTTATCAAACTGGCAGTGAGCACCACGGCTGAGCCGGGCCAGTTGTTTGAAACCGTTGCTGGCCAAAGCGTCCCGGCCTTCCTGAAAAATAAACAGCGGCACGCTGACAAGTCCAAGCTGTCCGGCCAGGTGGCACAGATCATCGAGCGGCTCTTCAAGACAGTCCCCGATAAAAACAACCGCCGCTACGGGATGTTTTTTATGCTCACGCAGGGCATGGGACAACACCCTACTTATTTGTGTGTGGCCGCCCAGACAGCTAACGCTGGACATTGCACGCACGAGATCGGCGGGGTTGTTGTACCAGGGGCTGACCCGAAATTGATCATAGCCGCGGTAAAAACAGATCTGCACATCCAGTGCTCCGATTCCACGGGTCTTTACAAACATATCCCCCTGAAGTTGGCAGGCACGATCCCAGGTTGGTTGACGGCTGGCTGTTGCGTCGAGGGCGAATAATAAGCGACCGCGATGGCGCTCTGAAGATTGCTGGGTTACGGCGTCGAGTTGGCGAAGAAACTGATCAACATCTTCGGAAGAGGAAGTTTTTGCTGGTACCTTGTTGTGCTTCACGGGTTCTCCTGCAAAATGCTCGTAATAGCACCGCGGATAGATTTATCGGCGGATCAATGCAGGCGGGCATACTGTGTTTACCTGCGCAGTTGATCGGTTGCCGTCGTTGCTGAATTTACTCCTGTAAAGTTTAAACGCTGGCATCATCGAGCACCAGAAAAGCCGCACCGAGCAGTACACTAGCGACAAACTTTGGCGCGGCAACACGGTTGTGCCGATTTTCCAACCTGGTTAACGGTTACGAATCATGCAAACGCTCTTCAAGCGTGGTTTTGAGCAATTTAAACAAACGTATCGACGCTTCGATCTCTTCCTTACGGTTAGTCAGGCTTTCGATATTCAGCCCGATAGGGATTCCAAGCGGCAGTACCGCATCCAGAATGGCCGTCAGGTTTTTACGACACAACTTGATCGACTCCGAGAGGGGATTTGCCGCGTTAAGAATCGTATCCCGGCACTCTGGCGGTACAGAAATACCGAGCCACTGCATAAATTCCAATGTTTTTGCGCTGCCGCAAGGGGTAAACGTCAAGATGACTCGCTGTGGTTCCTGTCCGTTAGCCCGGCAGAGCTCGCCATAGGATTTCAGCAAATCGATGGTCGCCGGGGCATCATAAACGGCCTGCGAAACAAAAAAGCTGCACCCGGAGCGAGTCTTGTTCGCCAGCCGCAGGTGTTCGTCACTTTTTTTGGCATGTCGTTCAGCGATGGTTACACCGCCCAGCAAAAAATTATTCTGCTGCTGCATGATCGTACTGTAGGCGTCTTCCAGAGATAGCTTGATGTCGGCACTACGGGATGGGCTCCCGACGAGTACCAGATTGTGGACGCCATAAACATCCCAGGCTTCTTGCAACCAGCGCTGAAACTCCTCTTTGTTACGTTGCGACACACTTTTGTAAGTAATGAGTGCTCGCCCGCTTTTTTCGGCCAGCAGAGCCGAGTAAGCACGGGGATCCCGTGTGCCCATGAAAGGGAAAGGGCGGGGCTTATCGGTGCGACTGCTTTCATCCTGGATGTCATAAACGATAAGACCGTCATAATCGAGCTGAGAAAGACGCTGCAAGAGTTTGTCGGCAATTTCGGCCATTTGCGCGTCGTCAGTTGAAGCTCGCGGCGGAGTGGTGCCGACAAAATAGACCCCGTGGCGGGGATCATTGAATTTACTGAGAAGATTCGGGTTCATAATAAGTATCTTTGCTGGCTGACGACTAAGTGAAAACAGTATAACAATGCGACCTTGTTATTTGCCTTAGTTATAAGTCGAAATTTTCTCATAGCAACATGAGCCGCATTGATAAGAGGTATTTTTCGAACAGTTGTTTGACTCTCGGCAATTGACAACTGACTGAAAACTGTTCATTAGCGGATTTAAGGTATACAAGCCATACTTAATGTGACTTAGGGAAAACGACTATAAAATGTAACGGAGGGCGCAGCCATGCTGACTTACGAGGATTGTCTCGATATCTGCGATCTGGAAGAGGCAGAGATCGATGCGATAGCCGAGCATGAACATCTGGATCGTATTTGTGCAGTTGCTGAAGCAGAGTATCTGATTCTCAGCGTCAACGGCGACCAGAAAATTCGGCGCATCATTCTGGATGATATTGAGCACGCAAAGGAGAAGGGAGACAAAGAGCACGAGAGGGTACTAAAAGGAGTTTTAAAGCGTTTTGTGAAGAACCATCCTTGCCACGATAAGGCCTGATTCGACCCTGTCGAACGCATTGGCCTCTTGCTTGCGACGCCGCGCAACCGCGCGGCGTTCATCGTTATACACTCCGGACCGGTATCGGGTATTAGTCCGCAGTACGACTTCTACCGGCCCGAAATAACCTTTGTGTTACTGCTTCCTGTTCATGCCTATGATCAGAACTCGCAGGTTATCTGTATGTTTTTATACCTGTTACTGTAACATTCTGTGCCAAAGAGCGTCATATTAGCGTACAGGTAAAACTGAAACTTACTGGTACGTATGGTTGCCAAGGTCAATCGGTGAATGATCAGATTTGGCGCTCATGCCTGTACGACACCGCTTACGGCCTGCCACGCTGGCTCTGGTAGCGGCCTTAAGAGGGCGGAGGGCCGGTCGCTATCAAACTGCCTGGCTTGCCAATTTAATTGTCAGACGCAGCGTCAGGATAGCTGACCCGGATCGCATCTGAGCTTAGAGGAGAGATGAATTGGTTAGTTCTCAACCGACCTTGGTACTTATCTGCAAGCGCCCCGTACTCGGTCACGGCAAACAACGGCTGGCCGCCTCGCTTGGCGATGAGTTTGCTTTACGTATTGCAAAACAGCTGTTGAATTGTGCGTTGGAAGATCTCGCGGCGTGGCCGGGTGCGAAGATCATTTCACCCTACTCATCGCAAGATGCGCTCTGGGCAGCCAGCCTGTTGGGCGGGGCCGCCGAGGTTGCGTGCCAGGGTGAAGGGAATTTAGGCGCGCGCTTATTAAAGCTGGATAAACAACTGCGCCAGGAAGGGCATCGGGAGATTATTTACATGGGGAGTGATGCGCCAATGCTGACCGCTGCCCATTTCAGGGAAGCGGCGCAGGTCATGGCTAGTACTCGGGTCATGGCTAGTACACAGGTCATGAATAGTACTCAGGTCATGCTGTCGGCGGCCAAAGATGGCGGCGTTGTTCTGATGGGCGCCGCATCCGCCTGGCCTGATCTTGAACCGCTTCCCTGGAGTACGGAACATTTAGGCTCTGAACTGGACGCGCTCTGCAGAAAAGAAGGAATGAGCGTGCAACACATAACCCCAGGTTACGATATCGACATCGAGCAGGATCTTCATCAGCTGATAATCGATCTGCGTCAGGACCAGCGGCCGGGGCGGGCAGGCTTGCTCGCCTTGCTTGATGACTGGGTGTCAGAGTCGCAACACATTATACCCCAGAGTGCCTGATCGCAGATTCAACCCCCGCCAGAAATTTAGCGTAATCGGCAGGGGAGACTATTTGATGTGCAGGGGAAGCCTTTAAGACTTGGCGAGCGTTTTCGCCGGTCTGCTGATTCCGCCACACGTATTACGAATAAGGAGCGTTATGCAGCGTATTCGGACTGAAAACTGGACTGAAACTCCTGCAGGTGAGCCACGGGGATATATCGATCCGTACCTGCTGAAAGAATTATGGTTTCACACAGGTACGGCGTGCAATTTAGCCTGCCCATTTTGCCTTGAAGGCTCCGGGCCGGGTGATAAGCGCTTGCAGCTGATTAAAATGAGCGATGCCAAGCCCTATATCGATGAGGCGATGGAGCTGGGTGTTGAGCAGTTTTCGTTTACGGGCGGCGAGCCTTTTCTGGCCAAAGATTTAATCAAGATTCTCGCCTATGCCGCCGCCCGTCGTCCCTGTCTTGTACTGACCAATGGCACTAAACCGCTGCAGCGCCGCATCAAACAATTGATGCCGTTGAAACAAGCACCGAACCCGGTCAGATTCCGGGTAAGCCTGGATGCTGCAGACGCCGCCGCACATGACGCCGGGCGCGGCGAGGGAAGCTTTGAAGAAGCCCTGCAGGGGCTGAAATTATTACACGATAAGGGTTTTCCAGTATCAGTTGCGCGCCACATGGCTAAAGACGAAGATCGTACGTCGGTCGAGGCGGCCTATCGGGAGCTGTTTGTCGGGGCTGGTTTGCCGCATGACCTGACCATGGTCGCTTTTCCGGATTTTCTTGTACCGGGAAGTTTGCCGGATGTGCCACAAATAACCACACACTGCATGAC
>JBFGYY010000271.1:0-4967 GCA_041587095.1 Motiliproteus sp.
A
This sequence comes from Motiliproteus sp., assembly GCA_041587095.1. Lineage (GTDB taxonomy): Bacteria > Pseudomonadota > Gammaproteobacteria > Pseudomonadales > Balneatricaceae > Motiliproteus. The sequence goes on from JBFGYY010000271.1 coordinate 2, forward strand.
TTAAGGACCGCATCTTTGAGATAGAGCGCAACGCCAGCCGGATTGTCCTGAACAATGTGTTCGAGCTGGCGAGTAAAATTCATCTGAATATCGAGAGTTACCGGCACGAAGCCCTTGAAGCTCACAAGCGTCAATTGAAAACGGTAATGTCCCTCGCCGAGTCCTATGTCCGCAGTGTGTATGCACAGGTAGAAAATGGCTTTCTGAGCGACGAAGAGGCGCGCGCGCAGGTGTTTGAAGGACTGCGCCAATTCACCTATGGCAATAACGATTACTTTTGGATCGCAGACTACAACTCGGTGTTGTTATCGCATCCCGATCCCCGCTTTCACGGCTCCGACGCCTCCGATGTAGTCGATGATGAAGGGCGAGTCATTATTCCCCGGGTTGTGGCGCTGGCTCAGGCCGAAGGGGAGGGGTTCTACCAGTACCAATGGCGTCGTTTGGGTACGACAGAAGAGATCGATAAGCTTTCGTATGTACGCAATTATCCGCAATGGGGTTTTGTGATCGGCTCCGGCATCTATCTGGATGATATTGAAGAGGAGATGCGCCTGCGAAAGCAACAGGCTATTGCCGATTTACGCGATGCGCTCAGTCCGATTCGCATCGCTAAAACGGGCTACCTGTATATTTTCGACTCCAAAGGCATGATGTTGGCGCACCCGAATCCGAACATCGACGGCACCAATTTTACTCAATTGCTTGACCCTGTCTCCCAGCGACCGATCGCCCAGGAGTTGATCGAAGTTGCCGATACCGGACGCGAACTCTACTACAAGTGGGATAAGCCGTCCGACCCGAATAACTATGCCTATGAGAAGTTATCTCTGGTACGCCACTTCGAAGGCTTTGACTGGTATATCGGTTCGTCGGTGTATGTCGATGAACTGCGTCGCAGCGCCGAGGTGGTCAGTGAGCGGATCATGGTGATCGCCGTGTTCGCTCTGATGGTGGCTATTGTTCTGGCGTACTTTTTTGTCGAGCGGGTTGCCTCGCCGATTAAGCGTTTGGCGGATACGGCGATTCGGGTGCGCGAAGGCGATCTGACCGCTCAGAGCGGTATCGTCAGGGATGATGAGCTGGGTGTGCTGGCGCGTACCTTTGACGATATGGTTCAGCGGTTGAGCGGTAACATTCAGAACCTGGACCAGAAAGTCAAAGAGCGTACCGCCGCGTTAGAAAGCACCAATACCCGCTTATTGGATGCTATCGACAGCCAGCGCAAGGCGCAGCAGGATCTGGCCGTGATCGAAGAGCGACAGCGCCTGATTCTGGATGCGCTGCCTGCGCAGATCGCCTATGTCGGCACCGATCTGCGCTACCATTTTGTTAATCGTGGCTACGCTGAAATGTTTTCAATGGATAAGGCCTCGGTGGTCGGACAGCACCTGGAAACCGTGATGGGTAAGGGGATGCTGAACGATATCATGGGGCAGATACGCCGTACCCTTGAGGGCGAAGAGACTGTGTTTGAGTATCAGTTCGACCTGCCTCAGGGCGAAGTGATTACCAAGCGGATGCTGATTCCCGATATTGCCGCCGATGGTTCGGTACAGGGGATCCTTAACCTGTCGCTGGATATCACCGCCGAGAAAGATGCGGAACATAAGCTGACGGAGGCGCAGCGCATCAGTGCGGTCGGTCAGCTGGCGGGCGGTCTGGCACACGACTTCAACAATCTGCTGACGATTATTCTCGGTAACCTTATTTCGGCTCAGGAGCACTTCTCCCAGCACGCAGGGCTCGATGATTACCTGCGTCCGGCGATCCGTGCTAGTCGGCGCGGTGCCGATATAACCAACCGGCTGCTGGCGTTCTCGCGCCGTCAACCGCTGATGCCCGGTGCGGTAAATGTTGATCATCTGATCCGGGACGGCATTGTGCTGCTCGAAGGCTCTTTACCCAGCAATATCGCCATCCAGTGTGACGTTAACGGCGAGGGACACTGGGCCTTTGCTGATGCCAGTCAATTGGAAAGCGCGCTGTTTAATCTGGCGTTGAACGCCCGCGATGCCATGCCCAAGGGCGGCGAGTTGTGTTTCGATGTACAGGCGGTGACGGTTTCTGAGCCCTTAGAGTACGACGAGCCGGTGGAGCCAGGCGATTATATCGATGTTTCGGTGCGTGACACGGGTGAAGGGTTTAGTGAACAAGGGCTGCAGAGAGCTTTTGAACCCTTCTTTACCACCAAGTCGGTTGGTGCCGGTTCGGGGCTCGGCCTGAGTATGGTGTATGGCTTCGTCAAGCAGTCGAGCGGTTATATCCGACTCGACACCTTGCCGGGTGAGGGAAGCACGGTATCTCTGCTGCTGCCGGCTTTGCCCGCCGGTTGCCGCCAGACCAGCAAACCGCTGGATACCGACAGCGGCAGTGAACAGGAAAATTTTGAACGTAAGCTGATGTTGCTGGTAGAAGATGATGCCGATGTCCGCAGTGTGATACGCGAACAGCTGGTCGCCCTGGGTTTTGCTGTGATTGAGGCGGGCTGTGCTGCCGAAGCGCTGCCCTTGATCGAATCATTGGATGAACTGTTCGGTATGGTTTCCGATGTGATTATGCCGGGCGAGATGGATGGTTTTGAACTGGCGCGGGTGTTACAGCGGCGAACACCGGCAGCACGCATTGTCCTGATCAGTGGCTACTCTTATGAGCATGATAAGCTTGATGAAGCCGGCCAACCCTTTACGTTGCTTCGCAAACCGTTTGTTATTGGCAAGTTACGCGATGCGTTGCAGGTCGCAAAACGGGGCGCGAAGAGCGGTCCGTCGGTGTAAGTTAGCTACGGGTTTAGATTTAAGTGTATGTGTAGATATGTGTAGGCGTTTTTGCGGGTGTACAGTGGCGTAATATTTATAGGAAGCGATGGCACGTGAATAATAAGAAGCTGATCTACGTTGTTGACGATGAACGGGAAATCCGTGAGTTGGTCTGTAATGAGCTTGAGCGATTTGGTTTTTTGGCGCAGGGGTTCGGTACCGGAGCCCAGGCATCGCATGCGATCCAGCAGCGACAGCCGGCGTTGTGTATTGTCGATCTGGGTTTGCCCGATATGGATGGACTGGGGCTGGTTCGCAAGCTGTGTGAGGAAAACCGCCTGGGTGTCATGATTTTATCGGGGCGTGGCAGTTTGCCTGATCGGGTGCTGGGTCTGGAGGTCGGCGCGGATGATTACATCACCAAACCCTTTGACCCCCGGGAGCTGGTGGCGCGGGTTAACAGCCTGCTGCGGCGTCTCGAATCGGTAAAGGAGCCGACCCCTTCCGTAACGGGGCGCAGAGCCTGCTTTGCCGGTTGGACGTTTGACCCGAGCACCTTAACCCTGTCGTCCCCCGAAGGGGTTGGCGAGATGTTAAGCAGCGCCGAGGCGGCACTCTTGATGATATTGCTGCGTGCACCCAAGCAGGTGCTGTCCCGGGACCAGTTGCTGGGCGATCAGGCCTTTCGCGATTCACAGCCTTTCGATCGCAGCATTGATGTGCGGATGTCGAGGATACGCAAAAAAGTCGAGAGCGACTCCAAGAACCCCCGCCTGATCAAAACAGTGTACGGTATTGGTTATATGCTGGCCTGTGATGTTGAATGGTTGGATGCCTAAAAGCGAACCCGCTGCGTTTTAACGCATTACGTTAACCGGCTTTGCCTGAACAACGCTGCGTCAGGTTGCGGATGCGACATTTAACCGCGGGTTCAATTAAGCGTGAGTTCAATCAAGTGAGAGTTCAATCAAGCGAGAGTTCAATCAAAAAACTGTTCGATCGCCGCCCGTTCCCACATGGTGTCTTTGTAGCCCAGCTCGATCAGCGTCTGGCAGAACTGAGGCTCAAACAGCAGATAACTGGCCGCTGTCGCACCGCCGCCATGAGCGGTGGCACCCACGGCCCGTAACGCCAGCCGCAGACTCTTAGATAGATAACGGATCTTGCGCCCGGCGATCTTGTCCAGCGCTTCAGACGGGGAAATAATCAGGTTTTCTACCGGCTGTAAGGGCAGGCCTGATTGCATCAGAATCTCACGGGGCACCAGCGACAGCAGGTCGTTGACCCGCTCCAGATGTTCGATATCCCCCTCCAGCGCATCAATAAAGGCACTGTTAAGCAGGTGACCCATAATTTGTGCCATCGACGGGGAGTGCCGTACCGGTCTGCAGCGGCTCCAGGGCTCGGGGTTACGATTGCCACTGACACCGATCACCAGTACCCGGTTGGCGCCCAGATGCAGGGCAGGGCTAATGGGCGCGACCTGACGTAAAGCCCCGTCGCCGAAATATTCCCGATCGATATACACCGTAGGAAAAACCGTCGGGATGGCCGAAGAGGCCATCAGATGTTCCACGGTCAGCCGGCAGGCGCGCCCTTCACGCCGATGGCGTTGCCAGGCACTGATGTCGGGACGCCCCTGAAAGAAACTGATGGATTGACCGGTGCTGTATCCCATCGCTGTGATGCAGACAGCGTCCAGATCCCCGTCCTGAATAGCGCGATCGATGTGCTGAAACTGGATAGTCTCTTCAAGCAGTTCACGCAGCGGGGCGTTATCCAGCAGCGCAACCGGTTTGGTTCGCCCAATGCCTTCGTTAAACAGCGAAAACAACAGTCGGCCAAACCCTTTCATCAATGAAGTGGTGTCTGAACGATACACATTTCCCGGGGCCAGGTTATGCCAGGTTTGTTCCAGGTCGGTCACCGCTTCGCTGAAATTTCCCGCATGGGTGGCCAGTGCCAGGGCATTAATAGCACCGGCCGAGGTGCCGCAGATAATCGGGAAGGGGTTGCGGGTGCTGGCCGGGAGTATCTGGGTCAGGGCTTTGAGCACCCCGACCTGATACGCGGCGCGCGCACCACCACCGGATAGGATGAGCGCGTTTTTTTTCGGCGCAGAGGGTAACGATGCGTCCTTTTTGGTCAACCAGGATGTTAGCAAGTCCGACCTCCCGACGTTCGCTGATCGTTGCGACGGCTACTGC
>JBFGYY010000272.1:0-4966 GCA_041587095.1 Motiliproteus sp.
GTCAAAGGTATGCTGGCTCGCCTCAACGGCACCCTAACCCTTGAGACGGGTGATGACGGGGGAAGTCGCTTCACGATCTATATCCCGAAAACCCCTCCTGAGTAGCAGCGTCGCGATCAAGTCCGCCTAAAAACAACAACAAGCAGAAACCATCTATGTTAAAAACCATTAAGCTCGTAATCGCCGAAGACGATCCTCAGATTGCCGAGATCCAACGTCGCTATATCGAACGGATCGAGGGCTTTGAACTGGTGGGTATCGCGCATAGCCTGGCTGATGCCGAGGATCTTGTCGACGTTCTCAAACCTGAGCTTATCCTGCTCGATATACAGTTTCCTAGTGGCACCGGGCTTGACCTGCTACGCAGCTTGCGTGCGAATAACAGCGCCACCGATGTCATTCTGATCACGGCCGCCCGCGAGGTCGATACCCTCAAAGAAGCGCTGCGCGGCGGTGTATTTGACTATATTCTCAAACCGCTGGTGTTCGAACGCCTGCAAGAGGCGCTGAGTCATTTCGCAGAGCATCTGAACAAACTGCATACCATGCAGTCGCTGGCACAAAACGACGTCGACACCCTGCTTCCTCGCGGGGCAAGCAACAAAAACACGCCAGCCTTTCTCCCGGACAGGTTACCCAAGGGTATCGACGCGCTAACGTTGGAGAAGGTCAGTGACGCGCTAAAGAGCTCAGCGCGGCCTTTGAATGCCGAAGAGGTCGGTGCGATGATTGGTGCCAGCCGAACCACCGCTCGCCGTTATCTGGAGCACCTTGTAAGCACCCATATCATTACAGCGCAGGTTGAATACGGTAGCGTCGGACGCCCGGAAAGACGCTATACAAAGACGAAGTAAATGCTCGCTTCAGGCTTATTTATGCCGCCGCAACGGGTGCACCAGCGTCTCGAGGCCTTCGCTGCGCACCAGCAGCGCCAGCTGCATCAACAGGCCAAGCTCCCCCTTGGGGAACTCCCGATGGGAGAACCAGAGCAGGTACTCTTCCGGCAGGTCGATCAGCATCCGCCCCTGATAGCGACCGAAAGGCATACTCGTATTGGCCAGTTTGGTGAGTTGCGCCGCATCAAGCATGATTATCCAGCCCCGTACCTGCCACCAACAACTGCCTGAATACGTCTTCCGGCAGCGGTTTGCTGAAATAGAATCCCTGCATCAGATCGCAGCCTTCCTGTTGCAAAAACGCCAACTGATCACTGGTTTCGACGCCTTCGGCCACCACTTGCAGCCCGAGGGAGCGGGATAATGCGATGATCGCTTTGGCGATCGCGATATCGTGATCATCCTCGGGAATATCCATCACAAAGGAACGGTCGATCTTCAGGGTATCGATGGGAAAACGCTTTAAATAACTCAGCGACGAGTAGCCGGTACCAAAATCATCCAGAGCAATATGGATTCCGGTCTCTTTCAATGAACTCAACGTTGCCTTGGCGATGTCCGGCTGTTCCATCAGGACGCTTTCGGTAAGCTCGCACTCCAGCAGGTGCGGCGGTAGTCCGCCCTCCAGAAACGCGCGCTGTATTACGCCAACCAGATCCGGGTCAGTGAACTGCTTCGCGGACAGGTTTACCGCCATGGTTAGCGGCCAGCCCTCCTTATTCCAGCGCCCTGCAACCCGGCAGGCCTCCTCCATCACCCAGGCACCAATCTCCTGGATCAAGCCGCTTTCTTCCGCCAGGGGAATAAAGCGAAACGGCGGCACCATGCCTTCTTCCGGATCATCCCAACGCACCAACGCCTCGGCGCCGGTGACTTTACCGGTTAACAGATCCACTTTGGGCTGAAAGTGCAGCACAAACTCGTTGTTCGTAATGGCGCGCTTAAGCCGGACCTCCATCTCCAGCCGCTGCTGAGCCTGCGAATTCAGCTCGGCGGTGTAGAAAACAAAGCCGTTGTGTTTGGGCATGGCGCTGTACATGGCGGCGCTGGCGTTCTGAATCAGCAATTCGGCATCATCGCCATCCCCCGGCGCCACCGAGATCCCCATGCTGGCCGTCACCCGCAGACCATCGGGTCCCACGTCCAGATTGCGGGATATTTCATTCAACACCTTGCTGGCCAATGGCAGCAGATCATTACGGTCATTCAGGTCGTTAAACAGAATCGCGAATTCATCAGCCCCGACCCGTGCCACGGTATCACCGCGACGAATAACACCTTCCAGCCGCTTGGCAACCGCGCACAAAATGCGGTCTCCAGCCAGAGTGCCCAGGCTCTGGTTAAATATTTTGAAACGATCCAGGTCCAACATGACTAACGCTGTCACACGCCCTTTACGACGGGCATGGTGTAACGCCTGCTGCAGTTGTTCGCTGAGCTGACTACGATTCGCCAGGCCGGTCAGCTTGTCAAAGTTAGACAGTTGCAGCAGCTGATGCTCAATTTGCTTACGCTGTGAAATATCGTTGACCACGCTCACGTAATGGGTCGTGTTGCCTGTGTCATCCCGCACCGGCGCGATCGATAATTCATTCCAGAATGGCGCGCCGTCTTTGCGGTAATTGCGCAACTCAACGCGGGTACCTCGCTGCTCGCTCAACGCCTGCCGCAATTGTTGCAACTGAGACTGGTCGGTCTCATCGCCCAATAAGAACCGCCCATTGCGACCGATTATTTCCGCCGAGCTATAGCCGGTGATGGCTTCAAAGGCCGAATTTACGTAGACAAAAGGCTTGTCTTCCAACGACAGATCAGAAATCGCGATGCCGTTACGACTGGCTTCCACGGCCCGGCTCAGGAGGTTCAGGCGCTGCTCGGCGCTTTGCCGGTCGGTGACATCCAATAACGAGCCCACCACGGCAGGTTCACCCTGGTAGTGAGTCCGCGAGCCAAACACCTCTACGTAAATCAGCTCACCGCTGCGTGTGACGCCACGAAACCGATAGTGCACACTCTGGGTCTCGCCATCCAGGCGTTGGCGCAGATTAGACTCCACCTCATCGCGATCTTCGGCATAAATCAGGTCGGCAATCTGTATACCGTCAAGCATCTCTGCCTGGGTATAGCCAAATAGCTCCGCCAGGCGGGCATTCACATAGGCAAACCGCCCTTGTTGAATAATATAAAAGCCCACCATCGAGGCTTCGGTCAGGCTGTTAAACTGCTCGCTACGCTCCTGTAAAACGGCACCCGAGCGCATCTGCTTCAGACGCTGACGCAGATTTTCCAACAGATCCTGCAGCAGTGTGTATTGCTGATCTGTCAGCGATTCAGCCGCCGCACCTTCCAGCGCCAGACAACCGGCGCCGGACGATCCGTTCCGATCGTAGCCGGGAATCGGCAGTGCAATCAGTTCACTACCCGAGGCTGTGGTCTGAACCTGGACATCGCCCAGGGCCTGCGCCTGTGTCGCGAGATCGCGCAGCGCAGCGCAGCCGGCGGCAGAGCGCTTTTCGGCGGGATAACAGATCTGGACAGGGAGGGTTTCAGGTAAGCCTGGGCTCATTAATAGCAGACAGCGCTGGTACTGACCCGAATCAACCAGGGCGGCGGCCAGTTCGCTGAGGAGTTCCTGCACGTCGGTGGCCCGGGACAGTATTCGTTGGCACGTGATCTGTAACCGCAATAAGCGGTTCTCTCGCTGTACATCCTGGTTGCTCGCCGATTCGTTGAAGCTGGGCATGGGTAGACACTCTCTAAACCAATGAACGGTCAACAACGCAAGTCTAGGACGGCGGAAAATCCCTTTCTCCAAGCCTGCCAAACCACATTAAACTACAGACCGAACTCAGCCACCAATCTATTCAACCCAGTGACAAATGACAAGCCAACGCCATTGACGCTGATCAATGCAGACTTCTTCTTATCTTTCTTAACGTTACCATTCCGCTATCCGGCTGAAATTGCACTCTGAAGGATCAGCCATTCCCTGTATCGTTGACCGAACACAGACGCGTTTTAGCCAGTACTGCATCGGCTGAAACTATCCACAGAGCATCGCCGAGGGTCGCGGTAAACACCAGCTCTTTATCCACAGGCTGCAGCCCCGCCCGTGCCAGTGTTCGCAGTGGCTGGAACTGCAGATCCGCCACCACCAGCATAACGCCCTGCTCGGCACAGCGCCGACTGAAGCGCGTCAGCGCCGACAAGCCTCCCGCATCCAGTAACGGTACGCCGTCCATATACAAAATCACGCCCCGCTGCTGGTTTAATTGCGCCCCGACCTCGCTGAATACCCGATCTGCCGCCGCAAAAAACAGGGGACCATCGATTTTCAGTACCCGCCAACCCGCAGGCAACGGATCCGGCACATGCTTTTTCTGCGCACTGATATCCCGCACCTTGGTCATCTGCGAAATATCACGCATAAACAGTAACGAGGCGAGCACGATGCCGGTACCGATCGCCAGTACCATATCGAACAGTACCGTTAGACTAAGACAGACCAGCAGTACCAGTATGTCGCCACGGGGAGCCCGGCGCAGCAGTTCGACCACCTTGTGCGCCTCACTCATGTTCCAGGCCACCATCACCAGCAAAGCAGCCATCGATGCCATCGGCAGATGCGCCAGCCAGGGAGCCAGCAGGAGCAGGCCCGCCATCACCACGCCCGCATGGACCATGCCCGACACCGGCGATTCGGCGCCAGCGCGAAAATTGGCCGCAGAGCGGGCAATAGCCGCCGTAGCCGTGATCCCTCCGAGGAAGGAGACAACGACATTACCGATGCCCTGCCCCATTAGCTCACCGTTCGCCTGATGCCGACGCCCGGACATACCGTCCAGCACCACGGCACAAAGCAGTGATTCGATAGCGCCCAGCATGGCGATGGAGAAGGCGGCCGGAATCAGGGCTTCCATCATCTGCCAGGACCACTCGATGGGTAACCCGTCTGCGCCGGGCTGGTTCCAGGGCCAGTCAAATTGCGGAAAGAACGGTGGAATACCCTGCCCGATGGAACCGTCGGGCATCAGGTAACTGAAGCGGGTACCGATGGTTTCAACAAAGTA
>JBFGYY010000273.1:0-4965 GCA_041587095.1 Motiliproteus sp.
GCCCCCAGCATTTGCAATGTGTAGCCGGAGGGATTCCAACCCAGCAACTCTTTCTCGCGCAGGTATGGCTTCAGCGTCAGCGTGGCGGGAGCCGGCTTTTGAACCGGCGGCGGAAGCTTCAGCACCAGTCTCGATGGTGCCTTCTCGACCACCTTGGCCACCACCTCGGGGGCGGAGACAGGTGCCGGCTTATCAGCGACGGCGACCGGTGCCGGGGGCAGTGACTCCGCTACCGGCTGCGTCTCCGACGGTGTTGCTGCAGGACGCGGAGTTAATACTGGAGCGGGAACTTCCGCCTCAACCTCGGCCTGAAGCGCGGCCTCAGCCAGCGCAAGACGATGCTGCAAATCACCAAGCTCCGTATCGCCGGTTTCCGGGACCGGTGCCGTCGAATAGTCAGGCTCACTGACGCGTGAATCCGCCTCAACAGAACGCGCCAGACCCGGTGATGGCACTTCCGGAGCTTGCCGTGCGGCGGGCCGGGGGATGTTCAACTCGACCGTCACCCGATCGCTATCCGACGTTTCATGCTCAGCGGGCAATAATAACCAGGCGGCCACGGTCAGCATCAAGATGCCGCCCAGCAGCCCAAGATGCAGACTCGATAAACGAGGCAGCCGTATCTCTCGCTTAGCTTTACGCGGACGGGCAGGCGCCTCTCCGGCTACGATTTTATCGAGTACTTTCGGTACCCGCCCGGGCAAGCCGAACGATTCATTATGAATCCGCTGCAGGTGCTTTTCACCCAGACCATCAATGACCGAGCCATAGCGGTGTCGCAAAAGTCCCAGCATATCCGGCAGATCCAACGGATCAAGCTCAATAAAATGGCCGTGGGTGTCGCATATCTGCCGAAAACGGGCCAGCGACAGCGTGTCGGCCAGCTTTGGCAGTCCAAAGAGCACCAGATGGGGGCGCGCATCCACATCGGGCATGCTTTGTAACACGTTAACCAACAGATCAAGCGCATCCTCGGTTAACCGGTCGGCGTCATCAATTACAATCAAAAACTGGCGGGAAATGTCGTGTAACAGCTCCGAATGCGCAAACACGGCGCGCACCTTGTCTTCAACACTGGCTGTAATCGCCAGATCCAGATTAAGCTGTTCGACCAGCTCCGTCAGCAGATCTGACTCACCCATTTCATGGGTCGCAGCAATACAACAGGCATGGATGCCGGCATCATCCGAATTTGGGTAAAAACGCTTAAGAAGCGTGGTCTTACCGACACCGGCAACACCGATCACGATCTGTATGAAATGACTGTAGCGGCTCAGATGCTCAAGCTTATCCAACAATTGAACATGCTTGGCTGGAATAAAGCTTTCTGCGGAGTGGGGCTGTGTATAGGGCAATGCCGTCTGCGCTCCCGCCTTGTTACCAATGGATGGCTCACGGCGCGGTGGATCGTTCCGGTTGCCAAACATTGCAGACTACTCTGTTGCTGCATCAAGAATATCCCGCAACAGCTCCGGCGGGAATTGATCGGTGACCACACCGCGGCCTAAGGCGCTCAGCAGCACCAGCCTTATGCGGCCATCCATTACTTTTTTATCTACCGCCATCAGGCGCAGAAAATCATCGCGCGTCATGCCCGGCGGCGGGCGTAGCGGTAAACGGGCTTGCGCCAGGAGCGCTTCGGTTCGATCAACATCGTCCTGACCGAGCCAACCCAATGCACAGGACAGGCGGGCTGCGAGACCCGTGCCGGCAGCCACCGCCTCACCATGCAGCCAGTTACCGTAACCCGCAAAGGTTTCAATCGCATGACCAAAGGTATGGCCAAGATTGAGCAAGGCGCGCTGGCCGGCCTCTTTTTCATCCTGGGCCACCACCTCTGCCTTGATCTCACAGCAGCGCCGTATGGCCTCAGCCAGCAGACACGGGTCACGCTGCAGCAACCCGGCTAAATTCGCCTCCAACCACCCCAGGAAGTTAACATCCAGGATCAAGCCATACTTGATAACCTCGGCCAAACCGGCGGATAACTCACGATCCGGGAGGCTGTTCAGGGTATCGGTATCGATGATTACGCAGTTTGGCTGGTGAAACGCGCCGATCATATTCTTGCCCAGCGGGTGGTTAACACCAGTTTTGCCACCGACCGATGAATCGACTTGCGAAAGTAATGTCGTGGGAATCTGGATAAAGGCCACGCCGCGCTGGTAACACGCCGCGCTAAAACCGGTCATGTCGCCAACCACCCCTCCACCCAAGGCAATCAGCGTCGTTGTGCGGTTATGCCGCTGCTCCAGCAGCCCGGTGTAGATCTTGTCCAGTGTTTCAGTGGTTTTGTACTGCTCACCATCCGGTAAAATCACACTGGTGACACTCAACCCGGCCAGACTATCGATAACAGTCTGCAGATAAAGTGGTGCAACGGTCTCATTGCTGACGATCATCACCTGTGAGCCCGCGATATAGGGCCGCAGCAGCTCTGGTCGCCCCAGCAAGGACTTCCCGATGCTGATCGGGTAGCTTCGCTCGCCCAGCGATACCTTTAACTCATGCATATCACGCTTCACTTTAAAATGCCTGCCTGCTGGAGATACCGAACAATTTCGAGGGTCACAGACTTGGGCCGCCGGCCATCGGTTTCAATCATAAAATCACAACAACGCCGGTAAATAGGGTCCCTGACGGCAAAAAGATCCGTCAGGACCTGTCGCGGATCGCTGGTTTGCAACAAGGGCCGGTTCCGATCTTTACTGGTTCGCTCAAGTTGCTGCTCAACACTGGTATGCAGATAGACCACCGTGCCTCTTGATTGCAGACAGCGCTGATTCTCTTCACGCACGACGGCGCCACCACCGGTTGCCAGCACCAGCCCATTGCGGGCAGTCAGCTCATCAATCGCCTGTGATTCGCGGCGCCGAAAGCCCGACTCACCCTCGACATCGAAGATCCAGGGGATATTGGCCCCGGCATTCTCTTCAATAAACTTATCGGAGTCGATAAAGTCGAGATGCAACTCCTGAGAGAGCACACGACCTATCGTACTCTTACCTGCACCCATAGGGCCTACCAGAAAAATATTCAAAACAGCGTAGACCTCACAACTAACGCGCCGTTACAGACCCCTCGATAATCTTGGGTGTGATAAAGACCAGCAATTCGACTTTGCTGTCGCTCATACTCTTATTGCGGAACAAGCTACCGATAACCGGCAGGTCACCAAGAAATGGCGTCTTGGCAATACTCTGAGTGGTTTCCTTGCGGAACACTCCGCCCAAGACCACGGTCTCACCGTTATCCACCAGCACCTGTGTTTCCAGCTCATTGGTGATGATACCGACCTCACCATTGGGAAGCTCTTCACCAACCGAGTCCTGGTTGACCTTAAGATCGAGTATCAAACGATTGTCCGGTGTTATCTGCGGCGTTACATCCAAAGACAACACAACCTCTTTAAACTCGACGCTGACTTCACCGTCCTTGACCACCTGGAACGGGATCTCGTCACCGGACTGAATCCGGGCCGATTTACCATCTGCCGTGATAATCTTGGGTTGCGAGACAACTTCGGCTTTACCGTCACTCTCCAGCGCGGACAGCTCCAGCTGTAACAGCGAGTAACTGGTACCCAGACCGACTGCAAAAGAGGAGGCGCCAACACCGCTGGCCCCCAGGTCAACGGCCAAGCCGGTTCCGGGCACACCGTCGGTCGGAGAGCCGACATCGGAGATACTGGCACCGTATTTGATCCCGCCACTGCCGGTCTGGTAGGCATAGCCAGCACCCCACTTCACGCCTAATGCTTTAGAGGCATCGGTGGTAACGGTAACAATACGTGCCTCGATCATGACCTGACGGACGGCAATATCCAGTTTCTTCAACGCACTGCGCACTTTGGAAATATTGCGATCCGTGTCTTTGATCAGCAAGGTGTTGGTCCGGGGATCGGCCTTAACACTGCCACGCTCGGATAACATGCCCTGATCCGTACTGAGCAGGGCGACGATATCCGCCGCCTTCGCGTAATTCACCTGTAAGAACACAGTTTGCAGCGGCGCCAGCTCCTGAACCTGCTTATTCGTTTCCAGTTCAAAACGCTCACGTTCAGCGATTTCGGCTGCCGGCGCGATCATCATGACATTGCCGATGATGCGCTTATCCAGACTCTTGGTTTTCAGCACCAGCTCCAGCGCCTGATCCCAGGGAACGTTTTTAAGTCTCAGTGTAATATTGCCACTCACGGTATCGCTGACCACCAGGTTCATATCGGTCACATCGGCGATGATCTGCAGGACCGAGCGAATATCGATATCCTGGAAATTCAGACTCAGCTTCTCCCCAACATAAGGAAACTTATCGCGGTTGCGTTCCTCTGAATCGAGGTCGGTTATGGGTTTAAAGTCAATGATCAGCTGGTTATCTGATTGATACGCCAGATAGTCATAGGGCTGCGCGGAAGGCTTTATAAGGATGCTGCTATTGATTCCATCAGCCATGGCATCGATAAACGTTACGGGTGTGGCGAAATCCTGGACATCGATACGCTGCTCCAGTGCAACGGGCAACTGGGCACCGATCAGATTCACAACAACATTTGAACCCTCTTCGGTAATATCCACCCCCGCTCTGGCATCAGAAAGACTGACGACAACACGCCCTAAATCGCCTTCGACGCGACGGAAGTCGATCCCCTTAACCTGAGTCCGCACATCACTGATACCTTCGGTTCCTGCGACGCTGTCGCTTGCGGGTGACGCCGTACGGGCAACCGCATTGGCACCGGCGCCAATAATGACAAAGAGACTGTTGCCGTCCACGTAAGTTTCGTACTCAGCCGCTTCATAAAGATTAGCGATCACCCGAACCCGGCCTTTCACTTCTGCCAGTGAGATACTATCGACCTGACCACTCTTGATGTCCAGGCTCTTGGTGCCGAGCCCGTTCAGAGTCCCCCACAGGTCGAGTACGACCCGTGCCGGCTCCTCGATCATATAAGCTCGGGGCAACGGC
>JBFGYY010000274.1:0-4965 GCA_041587095.1 Motiliproteus sp.
AGACCATATACGGATTAGGCGATAAGCCGTAAATCCGACGCTCTTATAGCCGTCGGCAAATAAAATTGTTTTTGCCGTTTAGTTCCTAGCCGCTTCGCAGAAGCGTTCTAGTCGCTAGTTAAAGCGTCTAATTCAAGACGCATATTAATTATGATGCAACAAAACCTATCAATGACAATTCACAAATAATTTTTATCAGATCGCAACGTAATTATGCAGCTCAAATAGATTTATCAATACTCACAAGCTATAAATGAAACATCAAAATCTAATTTCGATAAATCTATATTCCGTTGCAATACTTTGAAAATTAATTACACACCACCATAACGGGATCCTACTCCCAGCCAGCGGCGCACAATGCCTTCGCAGCGGTGCTGGTCTGCCTTCAAGGCCTGAGCGGCTTGTTTGACAGCGCTGAGCAGGTCGGCGTCGCGCTGCAGGTCGGCGATCCGGAACTGCATCATGCCGGTCTGGCGGGTGCCGAGCACTTCACCGGGGCCGCGTATCTCAAGGTCCTTTTCGGCGATACGGAAGCCGTCGTTGCTTTCGCGCATCACCTGCAAACGCTCGCGGGCGGTCTTCGACAGCGGGCTTTGGTACATCAGTACGCAATGGCTGGCTACCGAACCGCGCCCGACCCGACCACGGAGCTGATGCAGTTGCGCCAGGCCCAAGCGCTCCGGGTTTTCGATAATCATCAGGCTGGCGTTGGGCACGTCCACACCGACCTCGATCACGGTAGTTGCCACCAGCAGGTCCAGCTCGTGGGCTTTGAAGGCGGCCATCATGGCGGCTTTCTCTGCCGCTTTCATGCGCCCGTGCACCAGACCGACGCGGATACCTATCAGCAGTTCGCCCAGTTCCGCGGCAGTGGTCTCGGCGGCCTGACACTGCAGCTGTTCCGACTCTTCGATCAGGGTGCAGACCCAGTACGCCTGGCGCCCTTCCTGGCAGGCGATGCGCACCCGGTCGACCACTTCGCTGCGGCGCTCACCGGAGATCAGCACGGTGTTGACCGGGGTACGTCCCGGCGGCAGCTCGTCAATAATCGAACAATCCAGATCGGCATAGGCACTCATGGTCAGGGTGCGCGGGATCGGTGTGGCGGTCATGATCAGCTGATGCGGCAAGCGTCCGCCAGTCTGACCCTTCTCGCGCAATGCCAGACGCTGGTGGACGCCAAAGCGGTGCTGCTCGTCGATGACCACCAGCCCCAGGTGTGAAAATTTCACATCCTGCTGAAACAGCGCATGAGTCCCCACCACCACGGGGGCTGCTCCGGACTCGATCTGCTGCAACGAATCGAGGCGTTTTTTGCCTTTCAGCTTGCCTGCCAGCCAGGCAACCGGGATTCCCAGAGGCTCGAGCCATTGCGAAAAATTGATAAAGTGCTGCTCGGCCAGTATCTCCGTCGGGGCCATGACGACGGCCTGAAAACCGGCATCAACGGCCTGCAACACAGCCAGCGCCGCCACGGCGGTCTTGCCCGAACCGACGTCGCCCTGTATCAGCCGCAGCATGGGCTGCGGCTTGGCAAGGTCACGTCCGACCTCCTGCACAACCCGCTGCTGGGCGCCGGTCAGCTCAAAGGGCAACCCCGCCACAAAACGCTGTGCCAGCTCACTGCCGGCGGGCATGGCCGGAGCCCCCTGCTGCCGAAACTGCTGGCGAACCCGCTGCAAACTCAGGTGATGCGCGAGCAGTTCTTCAAAGGCCAAGCGCCGCTGCGCGGGGTGTTGCCCCAATGCCAGCTGCTCGAGGTCAGCGCCCACGGGTGGGCGGTGCAGATAAACCACCGCCTCCAGCAGGCTGGGCAGACCGGCGCGGGCCTGCAAGCCTTCGGGAAGCCAGTCCGGCAGGCCGCCCTGCTTCTCCAACAGGTCCAGCGCCGCACTGCACAGTGCGCGGATGCGGGTCTGGGTCAGCCCTTCGGTGGCCGGATAGATCGGTGTCAGCGGGCTGGTTTCATCCAGCTCTTGCGCGGCATCAATGCGGCTGTATTCCGGGTGATAAATTTCCAGCCCGGCGGCCCCAACCCGGACTTCACCAAAACAACGCAACTCAACCCCCGGTTGCAAACCGTTCTTTTGCGCCGCGCTAAAGTGAAAGAAGCGCAACGACAGCGCGCCACTGGCATCCTGAATCCGGCAACGCAGGCTGCGTCGTCGGCCCATGACCAGATCGGTGCTGAGCACCGTGCCCTGAATCACCGCCTCATCACCGGGGCGTAGCGCGGCGATGGCGCGCACCCGGGTACGATCCTGATAACGCAACGGCAGATGAAACAGCAGGTCCTGCAGGGTTTCCAGGCCCAGTTTGGCCAGCTTCTGCTCCATGGCAGCCCCGACGCCCTTGAGACGGCTGACGCTGATCTGATCCATGCCGCGCAGAACCGGCGCGCCCGCCTGCTGCACGGGACTTGGAGGTAAATCGCTGTTCATAATGACCTGTTACGCCCTGTTATCCGTGCATGAAAGCCGCTGCTGGCCAGAAAAGGCATCGCGTTCCGTCGGCCGTGTCACTGCTTTCGTTTTTCTGGCAGATCCGGTTTATCCTCGGGTGCGGCGCCAACATCGGCCTCCTGCTGATCAGCAAAAACCTCACACTGCTTAATCGCATTGCACAACGCCTCAATCGCGTCGGGGCGCGGGAAGCTCGCGCGCCAGGCCAGTGCCACCACCCGCTGCGGCTCCGGCGCGCTGAAGTGGCGTACTGCAACCAGCGCGGAAGGTGCAGCTGCCCGTAACGCCGAGCGCGGCAACACAGTCGCCCCCAGACCGGATGCCACCATATAGCGGATCGTTTCCAAAGACCCGCCTTCGGCCAGCAACAGACCATCCTGCCGTCGTTCTGCCAGCCCCGGGCAGGCTTGCAGCACCTGATCCCGAAAACAGTGCCCTTCGCCCAGCATCAGCAGGCGAGTCTGCTT
This sequence comes from Motiliproteus sp., assembly GCA_041587095.1. Classification (GTDB taxonomy): domain Bacteria; phylum Pseudomonadota; class Gammaproteobacteria; order Pseudomonadales; family Balneatricaceae; genus Motiliproteus. Next base: position 2,933 of record JBFGYY010000274.1, read on the forward strand.
CAGGTCCGTTGCGGCAATTGAGGCTCGATCCAGCCAGGGGTGATCCCGGGGTAGTAGCATATCAAAAGGTTCGTGATAGAGCGGGCGGGTCACCACATCGGCTTCAGCAAAGGGCAGGGCGATAACGATCGCGTCCAGTTCTCCCTGCTTCAGTCTTTCGCGCAAAACTTCGGTTTGATTTTCTTCCAGATACAGCGGCATCTGCGGCGCAAACCGGCGTATCTGCGGCACCAGCAAGGGAAACAAATAGGGTCCCACCGTATGGATGGCGCCAAGGCGCAACGGGCTTTTCAATTGATCCTGGCCAGCCTCGGCCAGCTGCTTCAGGGCCTGCGTTTCCTCCAGCACCCGCCTGGCCTGCTCGATCACAGGTTCGCCCGCCGGCGTGGTGTAGACAGCGCTCTTGCTGCGCTCAAACAGCGCCAGTCCCAGCTCATCCTCAAGCTTCTTGACGGCAATGCTCAGCGTAGGCTGGCTGACAAAGCAGCGTTGCGCGGCGCGGCCAAAATGCTGTTCCTGCGCCAAGGCAACAATATAGCGCAATTCGGTCAGGGTCATCGCTTGCCCTCAACCCGCGCTTGTTCAAGTCCCAAGCGCGGTTCAGATCCCCGAACAGGCAGCGTGACGGGGTGCCACCGGGTGATTAGACCTAATTTCGTTGCGCTCATAACCGATCCTTAATCTGCCCTGCTAAGATAAGTATTCCATCCATAAGGAAATCTCTCGTCAACATGGCAACTATTCTTCTTGTAGGCTGCGGCGATATCGGCTCGCACCTGGGTGTGGCCCTGGCTGCGGCGGGTCACCAATGCTTTGGTCTGAAGCGTAATGCAAACCACCTGCCCGCTGCAATTTCTCCGCTCATTGCCGACGTCACCGACCCCGACAGTCTTCAGAATCTGCCGCCAAAACTGGATTATCTGGTCTACAGCGTCGCGGCTTCGGGCTTCGATGCCGACACCTACCGCAAAGTCTACGTCGAAGGACTCGCCAACATCTTGCAGGCGCTAACCAAACAGGCGATCAGGCCACGGCGTATCCTGTTCGTTTCCAGCACCGCTACCTACCATCAACGGGACGGTGAATGGGTCGACGAAACCAGCGCCACCGAGCCGACCAGTTTCTCGGGGCGAAGCATGCTGGCCGCAGAAAAACTACTGGCCGACAGCGAATTTACCGGCACTTCGGTTCGCTTCAGCGGCATTTACGGGCCGGGCCGCGAGCGCCTGCTGCAGTGGGTCCACCAGGGCGTTTTCTGTTCAAGCACGCCTCCCCATTACAGTAACCGTATCCATCGCGATGATTGTGTGGGGGTTTTGCAGCATCTGATCGAACGGGATCTGGCCAATCAGCCTGTGGCGGAGCTGTATATCGCTTCGGATCCGACCCCCAGTCCGTTTCATGAAGTCCTCAGCTGGCTGCGCAGCGCCATGCAGATCACCACGCCGCTGCAAAGCGATGATCTGGCCAAGCGTATCCGCACCGGCAGCAAGCGCTGCAACAGCCAGCGCCTGCAAGATAGCGGTTATCGCTTTCGCTACCCCAGCTACCGGGAAGGCTTCCGGGAACGCATACAGGCTGACATGGAGTCGCACCAAGAATAGTACGCTACAGCACATTTGAGGCAGGACGCATTGGCTTTTACAAGACGCAATTGACAAGACATACAGGAGCTAGCATGAAAAATATCGCGGTTATTCTATCCGGTTGCGGGGTCTACGATGGCGCGGAAATTTACGAATCGGTGCTCACCTTACTGAGTATCGAGCAGCAGGGCGCCCGCTACCAGTGCCTCGCGCCGAATATCCCGCAACTGCACGTCATTAACCACCTCAGCGGTGAAGAAGCCGCCGGCGAGACCCGCAACGTACTGGTGGAGGCCGCCCGTCTGGCCCGGGGCGAGATCCAGGATCTGGCCGAGGCCAACCCCGACGACTACGACGCTCTGATTATTCCGGGCGGTTTCGGCGCAGCAAAAAACCTGTCCGATTTTGCCCTCGCCGGTGACCAGTGCCAGGTCAACCCGGATCTGC
>JBFGYY010000275.1:0-4955 GCA_041587095.1 Motiliproteus sp.
CATCCACCCCTTTGCCCCCCGTGACCAGACACAAGGTTACATGCAGCTGATCGAAGAGTTCGAGCAGCAGCTGGTCGAAATCACCGGCTATGACAAGGTTTCGATGCAGCCCAACTCGGGTGCACAGGGCGAGTATGCCGGGCTACTGGCGATTCGTAAGTATCAGGAAAGTATCGGTGAAAGCCACCGCGATATCTGCCTGATTCCCAGCTCCGCCCACGGTACCAACCCCGCGTCGGCGGCGATGGCGGCGATGAAAGTGGTGGTGGTCGAGTGCGACAAGAACGGCAACGTCGATGTCGACGATCTCAAGGCCAAAGCAGAGCAACACAAGGACGACCTGTCCTGCCTGATGATCACTTATCCCTCGACCCATGGCGTGTTCGAAGAGAGCATCACTGAAATCTGCGGCATCGTTCACGACAACGGCGGGCAGGTCTATATGGATGGCGCCAACATGAACGCACAGGTAGGCCTGTCCAAGCCCGGCCTGATCGGGTCTGACGTGTCGCACCTGAACCTGCACAAAACCTTTGCCATCCCGCACGGTGGCGGTGGCCCGGGCATGGGTCCGATCGGCGTCAAGAGCCATCTGGCACCGTTCCTGCCCAACCATGTCGTCAGCCCGGTCAGCGGCCCGCTAGACAGCATGGGCGCGGTTTCTGCCACCCCGTTTGGCAGCGCCTCAATCCTGCCCATCTCCTGGGCATACTGCACACTGCTGGGCAAAGAGGGCCTGCAGCGTTCAACCGAACTGGCGATCCTCAATGCCAACTACCTGACCGAGAAGCTATCCGCGCATTATCCCGTACTGTTCCGGGGCCGCAACAACCGTGTCGCCCATGAGTGCATCATCGATATCCGGCCGCTGAAAGAGTCCTCGGGCATCAGCGAAGAAGATATCGCCAAGCGCCTGATGGACTTCGGTTTCCACGCCCCGACCATGTCGTTCCCGGTGCCGGGCACCCTCATGATCGAGCCGACCGAATCCGAATCCAAAGCCGAGCTTGATCGCTTTATCGAAGCGATGGTGACGATTCGACAGGAGATCGCTCAGGTGGAATCGGGCCAATGGAGTCTGCAGGACAACCCCCTGGTGCGTGCCCCCCACACCCAGGCAGACATTGTTGCCGCCGATTGGGACCGTGCCTACTCCCGTGAGCAAGCGGTATTCCCGGTCGCCAGCCTTAAAAGCAACAAGTTCTGGCCTGTCAGCAACCGTATCGACAACGTCTACGGTGATCGCAACTTCATCTGCAGCTGTCCCTCGATCGACAGCTATCGGGACCAGTAGGGGCCGAGGGTAATGCGGGCGCCAGTCCGCATTACCCCCTGCACAAGCGAAGCAAAAAACCAAAAAAGACAATAAACCTGCTTTCAACAAAAATATAAGTTTATTGTTCTGCAATTTAAGTAAATTGCTTATTTTGTTTGTTAATAAGATCTATTAAAACGGTTAAATTAACCACCGCTATTTGTCGGGTTTGGGTGCAGTGGGAGACTGCCTGACGGCAGCGCCGTGCGGCGCCGCGCCTGACAAGGCACAACCAAGCTGGCAAGAAGCCAGGATAACTATAAAAAACTAGAGGGGATAAATATGGAGATGCTCACCGAGCTGATCAGCACCATCAACGGCATTGTCTGGGGACCGATGATGCTGGTACTCATACTTGGGGTAGGCTTGTTCCTGCAACTGGGGCTTAAGCTGATGCCGATCCTGAGGCTGGGAACCGGCTTCAAACTGATGTGGAATGGCCGTTCGGCTAAATCCGGCGAGCAAACAGAGGGGGAAATTTCGCCCTTTAACGCGCTGATGACGGCGCTGTCCGCGACTGTCGGTACCGGTAATATTGCCGGTGTTGCCACCGCCATCTTCCTTGGCGGACCCGGCGCACTGTTCTGGATGTGGTGTACCGCGCTGGTCGGTATGGCAACCAAATTCTCCGAAGCCGTACTGGCAGTGAAGTACCGCGAAGTGGACGAGAACGGTAACCACGTCGGCGGCCCCATGTACTACATCAAGAACGGCCTGGGTAAAAAATGGGCCTGGATGGGTACGATGTTCGCCATCTTCGGTACTATCGCCGGTTTCGGCATCGGTAACACCGTGCAGTCCAACTCCGTCGCCAGCGTCATCGAGACCAACTTCGGCGTGCCGATGTGGATCACCGGTGTTGTGCTGATGGTGCTGACGGGTGCGGTACTGATCGGTGGTATCAAGCGCATCGGTAACGTTGCCGGTTTGCTGGTGCCGTTCATGGCGATCGCGTATCTGGTTGCGGGACTGGTGGTTCTGGCTATCAATGCCGATGCCATTCCCCATGCGCTGGATCTGATCTTCACCCATGCCTTTACCGATACCGCTGCCGAAGGTGGCTTTGCCGGTGCCGCGGTCTGGATGGCGATCCGCTTTGGTGTCGCCCGGGGTATCTTCTCCAACGAAGCCGGTCTGGGTAGCGCTCCGATTGCTCACGCCTCAGCCCAAACCAAAGATCCCGTACGCCAGGGTCTGATTGCCATGCTGGGTACCTTTATCGATACCCTCATCATCTGCTCCATCACCGGACTGGTTATCATCACTTCCGGACTGTGGACCGGTGGCGAATCGGGTGCAGCATTGACGTCTGCAGCCTTTGCCGAGGCCCTGCCGGGTGTGGGTAACTACCTGGTTGCGATCTCGCTGGCGATCTTTGCCTTTACCACGATCCTGGGCTGGAGTGTTTACGGCGAGCGTTGTGCCGAGTACCTGTTCGGCGTCAAGATCATCGTTCCCTTCCGGGTACTGTGGATCCTGGCCGTGCCTGTGGGCAGTGTTGTCGGTCTGGACTTCGTCTGGCTGCTGGCCGATACGCTCAACGCGATGATGGCGATCCCCAACCTGATCGCACTGGCATTGCTGAGCCCTGTGGTGTTCCAGCTGACACGCGAGTACTTCGAGCGTCATGCATCGGGCGCCGCGAGTACTTCAAGCACCTCGTCCTAACGCCCATGAACACGCCGGGTAAGAGCCCGGCCACCACCCGACGGGTGGGGTCCGCCCCACCTGCGGGATTTCCGGATAAAGCGCCGTTTTCACACGCGGGTTTATCCGGAGACCCTGCTAAATATAACACCCGATATGACACCCGATATGGCAGCCGATATGACACCACGGGGCTGCTGCGAACGACTCGCGAGCGGGTTGGACGGCGCCTCGGTAGCGCCGTGTCATTCGGTGAACACCGATACGTGCTGCAAGCCACCGGGCAGCATGCAACAGGGTGTGTCTCAAACACAGCGCATCTCAAGCGCAACGCAACTCAGCTGCCTGTCTCAGCTGTATTGATCGATCAGGAGAACTTTAATGACTGCATCCAACGGCTCACTGGCCAAGACACCCCTTTACGCCCTGCACCTGGAACTGGGTGGCAAAATGGTCCCCTTCGCCGGTTATGAGATGCCGGTTCAGTACCCGCTTGGGGTGAAGAAAGAGCATATTCAAACCCGTGAAAGTGCAGGCCTGTTTGATGTATCCCATATGGGACAGGTGATCCTTAAAGGCGCTAACGCGGCGGCCGCACTGGAGAAGCTGGTACCGGTCGATATCATCGATCTGCCCGAGGGCAAGCAGCGTTACGCCCTGTTCACCAACGAGCAAGGCGGGATCATGGATGACCTGATGGTCAGCAATCTGGGTGACCGGTTGTTCGTCGTGGTCAACGCCGCCTGTAAAGAACAGGATATCGCCCATCTGCGCGCCAACCTGGGCGACGATGTCGAGGTACAGGTGCTGGAAGATCGCGCCTTGCTGGCCCTGCAAGGCCCCAAGGCGGCTGAGGCACTGGCCCGGATCCAGCCCGACGTCGCCAGCATGGTGTTTATGGACTCGCGGGAGATCGTCATCGACGGCGTGGACTGTCTGATCGGCCGCGCTGGTTATACCGGTGAAGACGGCTACGAAATTTCGATCCCGGCCCCTGAAGCCGAGCGCATCGCCCGGTTGCTGCTGGCGCAACCCGAGATTGAAGCGATCGGCCTTGGCGCTCGCGATTCACTGCGCCTGGAATCCGGCCTGTGCCTGTACGGACACGACATCGACCCGACCACAACGCCGGTCGAAGCCAGCCTGCTGTGGGCGATCAGCAAGGTCCGTCGTACCGACGGTGAGCGCGCCGGCGGCTTCCCGGGCGCCGACATCATTCTTGATCAGATCCAGACCAAAGCCGTTCACCGCAAGCGTGTTGGTCTTATCGGTCAGGGCAAGGCACCGATCCGCGAAGGCGCCGATCTGGTCAATGCTCAGGGCGATAAAATCGGTGTGGTGACCAGTGGCAGTTTTGGTCCCACCATAGGCACGCCGGTCGCCATGGGTTATATCGCCAGCGAATACGCGGCGCTGGATACGGAAGTCTTCGCCCTGGTACGCGGCAAACAGCTCGCGATGAATGTCGCCAGAGCCCCCTTTGTGCCTCAACGCTATTACCGTGGCTAAAACGGCGATAAGAAACGTCGGTTAACGCGGCACTTAAGCACGCTCGTTAAGCGCCAGACTCACACTGAATCGCTAACCAGCGTTCCGCTTAACCGGCCCCCTCCCCGGAGGGGGCCGGCTGATTTCCCAGCGATTATCTACACGCATGCGAACATCAACCCCGGAGGGTCCGATGGAACTGATCGAGATCACAGAGCTAACGCAACACTCACAACGACCACAACGACCACAACAAGCACAACAAGCACAACAAGCACAACAATCCCAACTACAGCAACTCAAAGGCGAATCTAAAATGGCCCGGCTAAAACAGAAGCCGGACCCGCAGCGCCCCCGGTTACGCAAGCCCGAATGGATCCGCATCGACGCCCGCAGCAACGCGAATGTGGCGGCGGTCAAGGCCGAACTGCGAGACAAAAAACTGCACACGGTCTGCGAGCAGGCTTCGTGCCCGAACCTGGCCGAGTGCTTCAGTAAAAAGACC
>JBFGYY010000276.1:0-4941 GCA_041587095.1 Motiliproteus sp.
ATTCATATCAAAGATTATCTGGACAAGGTCATCAGGAGCCTCAAACCTCGCCTGAAAAAAACCGCCCATCAGATTCATATCGAGTGTGATCCGCAACTCGTGCTGAAAGGATACCCCGGTGCTTTCTCGCAAGTGGTGACCAATCTGATCATGAACTCACTCATTCACGGCTTCGAACATACGCCGAAGGGACGCATTGACTTGATATTCACTCAACATGAGACAACCCTGCATTTTGTCTATAGAGACAATGGCTGCGGAATAAGCAGCGAAGTCCTGAAGCGTATTTATGAACCTTTTTTAACTACCAAACGCGATCAGGGAGGCAGTGGCTTGGGCATGCATATCGTATATTCGCTCATAACCTCCACATTCGGAGGGCAGATCGAATGCCGCAGCGAACCCGGCGCTGGCATTGAAGTCGATATCCGAATCCCCATAACCCCTGCCGGTTAAGCGATTAGCCTGCCCGCGCCTAGTATCATCAGGTCTCTCAATGAAGCCAACGCAGGCTTTTTCGCACCGGGTTTTGATGCTTGATAGATACACGTTTATGCGACTTCTGATACTGAAAGTAAGGTAGAATGCTTGCCTTTTGGCGCCCCCTCCGCAGTACAAGGTCCCGTTATGAGCATGCCCGGTTACGAAATCCACCGCTGTTACGACGATATCGGCCCGATCCGAGTATTCGAAGACGGCATCAAACGCTACCTGGCATTCGGTAATGACGCGGAACAAAGCTGCATCGATCTGACCAGCCCCGGCAAGCTCGAATATGAATATACCCAGGCGATGATGCTCGCCCTCTTGTACCAACCCAAGCCGGTTCGCGCGACAGTTTTGGGGCTTGGAGCAGGCAGCATGGTCCACTGCCTGCAGCATTACGACCCGGACATACAGTTAGATGTGGTCGAGCTCCGCCCGTTAGTCGCCGAAGTGGCACAGCAATGGTTCTTACTGGCACCGTCATCGACACTCAATCTGAACCTGGAAGACGCAGGCCTCTATATGGCAAAGGTCAGCAGCCAAAGCGATCTGATTTTCACGGATATCTATAATGATCTCGGCATGATCGATACACAGCTGGAAGCCGATTACCTGGCCAACTGTTACCGCAGCCTGAGCAGCGAAGGCGTGCTGGTTATTAACCTGTGGGAAGAAGGCCGGGGCCGCAATCCCCGTGCCATGCAGCGCATTCGCAATCAGTTTGGCAGCAACTGCCTGACCTGCTCCGTCGACGACGGCAACCTGATTGTCTTTGCGTTCAAAGGCGCTATGCCGGAGCATAACGCCCGACGCCTGCAGCCCCTGGCAAAGAAGCTCGGTCGAAAAATCGACGCCCCCCTGCACAAACTGGTTACTCGCATCCGGGAAATTTGATCGGCTGCACGCTGAAAGTGGCATATCGTCAGATCCGATCGTATGCTTATGGCTATGAACCAAGCATGTGCGCTATTGGTGGCTATTGGCTGCCTGCTATTTTCTGAACCGGGAAGCGGTCAATTCGTCACAGCGCTGGCACTGCCGGTGCTTGGGGCTTCTGCACTTTTATATTTGTTAGGCTTTCAGGGATTCCTGCTATTTAGCTTTGCTGCCTATGCGACCCTGTCCATTGACCCCTTCGCAAACAATGTCTGGCATAGCATTCTTCTGCCGTTGCTTCTGACCCTCGACATCCTGCTTATACTCGTATGGGCGTGGAGCCGTGGCTATTTGAGGGCAAACACCCGCAGAAACGCCGGTGTTAGTGGTGGATATTCCGATTTTAGCAATGCTAGTGGCGACAGTAGTGGCGGCAATGGCAGCTGTGGTGGTGACGGAGGCGGCGGTGATTAAGCAACCCAAAGCATCGGCTTCGGCTGTCCACAAAAAATTGCCGACAGCCAATAAGCACTATCAGGCGCTGATGCGTCCCACCCGTTGCTTCTGCCAACTGGCAGAGAATGAGCTGATCTACTGGGCTCGTTTGCATTTTACCGATGGTGTCCCCACGCAAGACCTCCTGCATCGAACCGACGATGCCGATCAGCAGGAAGCCATTATCGTTGTCGCCCTGCTTGGGCTTGAGGACCACGTACTGCTGGAACAGATGCGCCGCGTTGCTCTGCCTTTCACCCATATACTGCAATGCCGAACCAACACCCGTCGCCTGCTGGGTCTAAGCCTGAAAACAGATCAGGGGCTGGATGATATTTTTAACTAACGCGAGGGCTGGCGGCGGCCACCCTGTTGGATATCCAGAATCAGCTGCGGCTATGGATGATGATCGTGACCAACAAAAAGACAACCTCTGGCTCCATCACAGCCTGAGAGTGGTATCTGATATAACCACTCCAGCCGCTATAACGCATTGCGTTATATAACGTCATTCGTTATATTGATTTCATGATTAAAGAATTTCACTGTGCTGAAACCGAACTAATTTGGTCTGGAAAAGGTTCACGCAAGCTGCCTCAAGCAATTCAAAACGTAGCAAGGCGCAAACTCCGAATGCTGAATAACGCCGTCAGTCTGGATGACCTGCGAATCCCTCCAGCTAATCGGCTAGAAGCATTGAAGGGAGATCGCGCAGGCCAACCTAGCATACGAATCAACGGCCAGTGGCGGATCTGTTTTACTTGGCGCAACGGTGACGCCTATAACATCGAGATTGTGGACTACCATTAGGAGGTTATATGCTACCCAATATTCACCCAGGCGAAGTACTCCTTGAAGAGTTCCTTCAGCCATTGTCTATTAGCCAGAACGCACTAGCTCGAGCTGTTGACGTTCCCCCTCGTCGCATCAATGAAATCGTACACGGGAAGCGCTCCATTACCGCGGATACCGCCGTACGACTGGCGATCTACTTTGGGACCAGCGAAAAGTTTTGGATTGGCCTTCAGGATGATTATGATCTGGAGGAAGCCCGGCAGCGCATTGATCACAGTCGTATCCACCCGCTGCATGCTGCTTAGTCAAAAACAGGCTCTTGAACGAGCCTCCCGCCCCATAGTGAACACTGAGAGAAGGTATGCCAGGCAGCTACTTATCTTTATCAGACTACAACAGGTCAGTGCCCTGACCATCGCCGGATGGATCTGACTCCGTTCAGTAACACCCTGCGAATGGAGTTTCAATCATCCAAATCTAGCGACCACTTTCTGGTGCGCCTGGCAAAAGGAATCAACAGAAAGTGATTCCGGAAACCACATCTCGCTCGGAACAGCCCGCTTATTAACGAATTTGCCAATCGATGGGGGTTTGCCCCTGTTCGAGCAGATATTGATTCGCGGCGGAAAAATGCGCACAACCAAAAAAGCCTCGGTGCGCCGAAAGAGGAGACGGATGCGGAGCCTTCAAAATCCGATGCTGAAACGTGTCGATCATGACGCCTTTTTTCTGGGCATAGGCACCCCAAAGCATAAACACCACACCCCGGCGATGTTGATTAACCAGCGCAATAACTGCGTCGGTAAAACGCTCCCAGCCTTGCCCCTGGTGTGCATTCGCGCAGCCCTGCTCCACCGTCAGCACACTGTTAAGCAGCAGCACGCCCTGTTTCGCCCACTGCTCAAGGCACCCGTGCGAAGGCCGGTCTATAGCGATATCCGCCTGCAGCTCCTTAAAGATATTGCGTAAAGAAGGCGGGATTTTGATACCTTCCGGCACAGAAAAGCTCAGACCATGGGCCTGACCCGGGCCGTGATATGGATCCTGCCCAAGTATCACGACTTTAACTTGTTCAAGAGGGGTTAGCGCCAAGGCATTAAAACGCTGTTCGACGGCGGGGTAGATTAATTTACCTGCCTCTTGCTCTTGATTCAGGAACGACTCGAGTTGCAGCATATAGGGCTGCTTAAACGTGGAGGACAGAGCTGCGTGCCAGTCTGTGTTAGTCAATGAACGTTCGAACATGCGGTTACCATAATTCCTAAAAGAACTTTACGTTGCCGGGCTAATGAGGTGCCTGCTGTCGCCTTACGCAATGCTTGCCAACCTATGGAATCAGTAGGCGCAGTCAAGCCGACGAGGGGGCAACTGTCGGCTTACGCTGCGCTAAGCCGACCTACGGGATCAGCAGGAGCAGTCGGGCCGACGAGGGGCCAACTGTCGGCTTACGCTACGCCGACCTACGGGATCAGCAGAAGCAGTCGGGCCAACGAGGGGCCATCTATCGGGTTACGCGATGCTACGCTGACCTACGGGATCAGCAGGCGCAGTCAAGCCGACGAAGGGCCAACTGCCGGCTGACGTACCACTAAGCCAACCTACGTAGTAAGCCTGACCTGGGCGCTTAAGCCTATCTACCGCCTCCCTGGTAACTCGCGCCACTGCCAATCGTCCACCGAAATACGGCGGCGATAAAAAGGCGAATAATAGCGAAGGTTGCGGGTCGCATGGGAGATGATACCCGAGATAACAATAACCAGGATAATGGTCGCCACGGGAACCATACTACCGACGACGGCACCGGGCAGAGAGACGCCCAATAACAGGATCAGCTTAACCATGATGGCGACACCGCGCAGCTGCAGAAGCCAGATACCGTGACTCCAGATCTCTATAGCCACCATTAGCAGGCCGGAAACGAGCGTCAGCCAGAGGAAGGGTAACCAATCGGCAGGCTGTGCCGGATAGAAATAGGCACCACCAACGCCGGCCATACCGATCAGGTGCAGGCTGCGTAACAGGGTTTTAGTCTGTCGCTTAAAACGGAAGTCTCGCGGTGAAGGCGGGAATAGCAGTTCACCAAGGCGAGCCACCATTCCCCCGACCACGGGTTACTTACCTTCCTGACGCGTTTCGGGACGCATGTGCGGGAAGAGCAGCACATCCCGAATGGACGGCGAGTCCGTAAAGTACATCACCAAGCGATCGATACCGATCCCCTCGCCCGCCGTGGGAGGCAAACCATACTCCAGGGCGGCGATATAATCGGCATCGTAATGCATCGCTTCA
>JBFGYY010000277.1:0-4906 GCA_041587095.1 Motiliproteus sp.
AAATGGGCCGTTTGATATGCACAGTTTGATATGCACAGAGTGGCAGCAATTGAGACTTTCCTGCGCTTTATCGGTATGAACCGATACGTCAGTTTCGCCGCTTGCCGGGCGACGTCATTGTTTGACCGACGCATCAAAAAGATGGGACGGGCTCAGCCTCTCTGTGCCGGAGAGCATCGATTTAATACTGCAGGCTAATCCACATACCCTTTGCCAATGGCGGTTAAAGGCAGCTTTAAACCCATCTGCGGCACCTGTTGGGCGATCCAGGCGATGAAGGTGTTGCTGTTGGGACCGGGGAATACGCGGTACTCGTTGGCCCAGGGGTATTTTTCAACCACGGATTTAACCTCGCCGATCAGCGTCTGCGCCTGCTGACCGCGAATATCCAGCAGCAGGCGCGGCTTGCTGCCAAACCAGTAGCGGTCCGGTTTATCGTTCGAGAATCGAACCACCGAACTGCCGCTGCGCAGGCGCCATCCGATCACTTCCATGACTTTGTAACTGTCTTCATGGGGTTCTTTGAAGGCGATCCAGGTATGAATCGCAAACCAGCCCCGCCATCCAAACGCGTCGGCTCCGTATACCTGTAAAACAGCTTCCGGGTGTTCGTCGGGTTGCGGGGCTATACCTGCAGAGGCCCGGGAGGCTGTGCGCCAGTCTCCGGCACAGCCGCTCAACAGCAGTAACAACAGTGTTGCCAGCGCGACTAATCGCATAGATGTCTTCCTCTGATGGTTTTACTTTGACCGGAGGCTAATTTGACCGGAGGCCAGTTTGACCGGAGGCCAATAGGATCAGACACGCTTGATGATAAATTAAACAGGTTTCAGTGACTATTCTTCGCTGGCCCCGACAGGTGCCGACATGGCCCCAAAAAAAAGCCACGCGGGTGCGTGGCTTTGCGGAGATGAGGCCGGTGCCCGCCGGTTAGGCGGTTTGCTCGTTGAATCCGGGAGCATCTTCATTGATGATGGCTTCAACTTCGTCGAACTTATCCTGTACCGAGCGCTGTGGCGCGGGCGTAAACAGGCTGGCCAGCACGATGGCTACCGTAGCGAAGATGATGCCGGGGATGATCTCGTAGAGGTCGAACCAGCCGCCGGAGAGCTGCTTCCATACGACAACCGTGACACCGCCGACAATGATGCCAGCCAGGGCGCCGGCCTTGTTCATGCGCTTCCAGTACAGGGACAGAATCAGGGCGGGTCCGAAGGCGGCGCCGAAGCCGGCCCAGGCGTAAGACACCAGATCCAATACTTTTGAGTCCTTATCCAGCGCCAGCGTCAGGGCGACCAGCGCGATACCGACGACGGCGGCGCGACCGACGTTGACCAGCTCCTGCTGAGACGCCTGCTTACGGAACAGCGCCTTGTAGAAGTCTTCGGCCAGGGCAGAGGAGGAAACCAGTAGCTGGGAATCGGCAGTACTCATAATGGCGGCCAGAATAGCGGCGAGCAGGATACCGGCGATCACCGGATGGAACAGGGCATCAACCAGCACCATGAAGACTTTTTCCGTGTCACCCAGGGGTGCGTTCAGGTAGCCGATGGCGGCAAAACCCACCATACAAGCGCCCAGCATGCTGATACCACTCCAGAGCACGGCAATGCGGCGTGCGGCAGGGACCTGATCCTTGCTCTTGATACCCTTGAAGCGCGCCAGGATATGGGGTTGGCCGAAGTAGCCCAGACCCCAGCCCAGCAGCGACAGGGTGCCGATCAGGGTAATCGCGCTGCCGTCAGCGTCGGTGAAGGCGTTGAGCAATTCCGGATTTTTCGCTTCCATGGCCGCCCAGGTTGCGGACATGCCACCCACTTCGCCCATGGCGATCAGCGGTACGGCAACCAGTGCCGCAGACATCAGCAGGCCCTGCACCACGTCGGTCCAGCACACGGCCAGGTAGCCGCCAAACAGGGTATAGGAGATAACACCCAGGGTGCCGATAATGACGGCAACGGTGTAATCGAAGCCGAATACGGTTTCAAATAATTTGCCGCCTGCGACCAGGCCGGAGCTGGTGTAGAACAGGAAGAACAGCAGGACAAACCCAGCGGAGATAACCCGCAGACTGTGGCCGTTGTCCTCGAAGCGTTTTTCGAAGAACGCGGGCAGGGTCAGGGCGTCGTCGGCCTGCTGGGAATAAACCCGCAGACGTTGTGCTACCAGCAACCAGTTCAGCCAGGTGCCTACCAGGAGGCCGCCCGCTAACCAGAACACGCCGAAGCCGGCGGAGAGGGCGTAGCCGGGCAGACCCAGCAATAGCCAGCCACTCATGTCCGAGGCTCCTGCGGACAATGCGCTGGGGATTGGGCCGAGGTTACGTCCACCGAGAACGTAGTCGGACAGGTTTTGGGTGCGCCGGTAGGCGACAATGCCGATGCCAAGCATCGCGGCCAGATAGACCAGAAAGGTAAGGGTAATCATCTAATAAACCTCATCATCATTATTATTATGGGGGGCGCAAATAAGGACATGCGGCAGGCATGTTCTTATTCGGCAGTCCCGTTAATTTTCCCGCAGCCTGCGCTGGCGTCGAAACCAGGTGGCGAGCAAATCGGGTTACACGCCAACCGGGTTCAGACCGAAAGCACTGTCAGCGCGGGCTCGATTTGAACTCGCTCCTTTACCAAACGAGCGAGCAGGGCACTCTCACGTTCTTTGCTGGCAGCGGCATTTTTGCTGAGCGATTAGCGAACTATCCTAACAACAAAGCAAAAGTCCTATTCTCTGTAATTTGCGGCCTACAGGAACTAATCGTTTCTTAAATCCTGAAAAACAGGATTTTCGAAAATGAAAAGCACTGGAATCGGACGTTTTGGCTAAATTGTGCTTTTCGGGGGTTGCGTAAGCCGTTTGGTTCGCAAAAGCTTCCTTGCCGCGGCCTGCCTGAAACCCGTCATGTAAAGATCCCGGGCCAAAGGCCCGGGGTGGGGAACTGACCACCGGTCGTTGTCTACTCAGAGGCTGCGATCAGGCTGGCATTGCCCCCGGCGGCGGTGGTGTCCACACACAGGTGGCGTTCGATCACAAACCGCTCAGGAGCATTACGCTCAATAATCAGCGGTAATAACGCCCCGTCTCGTTTGGATAACGCGATCCGGTAGGCGCGCAATGTCTCGGCATCGGCGGCGCTGGCGACTGCTTCGAAGCCGGTGCATGACACCAGAGCCTGAGGGTCCAGCAGCCCGTCGATGCCGATAACTGGCACGCCGGAATCCGCAGCCACGCGCACGAGCGCTTCGATATCCGGCGCTACCACGACCACAGCATTACCCTGAGACAGCGCCATGCCGGCCTGCGCTAAGGCCGAGTCGGCATCGGGGCCCAGGCAAAGAACAACACCGCGGGCGCGGCAGGAGAGCCGGTTGATCTCGCCGGTCGGTCCGGGCATCTCCTCGGGCGCTGCATCCAGCGGCGCCGCTACCGGGCCGAACAGCTGTTTCAGCTTCTCGCTACGCAGCTCCGGGCGTGAGCCCCAGTCTCCGGCATCCAGCCGGTCCAGTGCGGCTTGCAGGTTGACCGCGCTGATCGACGTTTGCGCCTTGCAAGGCAGAGACGCTGGCGTTTCGGTGTTCATAAAGCGGCGTACGTACTGAGGTCCGCCCGCCTTGGGGCCGGTACCGGACAGGCCTTCGCCGCCAAAAGGCTGGGAGCCGACGATAGCGCCGATCTGATTACGGTTGACGTAGATATTGCCCACCTTCACCCGGTTGATGATCTGCTCGACGCGGGTTTCGACCCGGGTGTGAACGCCAAATGTCAGGCCAAATCCTTTGGCGTTGATGGCATCGACCACCTGATCGATCTGGTCGGCTTCGAAGGTCGCCACGTGCAGAATCGGTCCGAAGATCTCTTCTTCCAGCTCTTCGATACCCTGCAGTTTGATCACGGCGGGTGCGACAAAGAGCCCTTCCCGGGGAACCGGCAGCTTCTTGAGTACCTGACCTTTACGCTCAAACTTCGCGCAGTGGGCATCGATCTTGGCTTTGGCGGCCTGGTCGATAACCGGGCCTACATCGGTAGACAGTAACCAGGGGTTGCCCACCTGCAGCTCATCCATGGCACCATAAAGCATCTCAAGCAGGTGCTCGGCGATATCACTCTGCACGTACAGCATGCGCAGGGCCGAGCAGCGCTGGCCGGCACTCTGGAACGAGGAAGCCAGCACGTCGCGAATCACCTGTTCGGGCAGTGCGGTAGAGTCGACAATCATGGCGTTCAGTCCGCCGGTTTCGGCAACCAGGGGGGCGTCGGGCGCCATGGTTTCGGCCATCACCCGGTTGATGCGCTGTGCGGTTGGCGTGGAGCCGGTGAAGCAGACGCCGGCGATGCGCGGGTCCGAGGTCAGCGCCGCGCCGACGGTCGAGCCTTCGCCGGGCAGCAGCTGGATGGCCGCCTTGGGTATCCCTGCCTCGTGCATGAGTTCGACGGCACGGGTCGCGATCAGGGCGGTCTGCCCCGCGGGCTTGGCAATGACGGCGTTGCCGGCCGCCAGCGCCGCCAGTACCTGACCGGCGAAGATCGCCAGCGGAAAGTTCCAGGGCGAGATACAGGCGATGACGCCGCGTGCGGTGCCCGCCTCCTGGTTACGCACACCTTCGTTGGGGTAGTAGAGGGCGAAATCCACCGCCTCGCGGATCTCCGCCACGGCATCCAGCAGCGTCTTACCCGCTTCACGGGTTGCCAGAGCAAAGAGTTCGTGGACGTGGGTTTCGAACAGCTCGCCCACACGCCGGATGCACAGGGCACGCTCCTGGGCAGGCAATGCAGACCACGCCACGGCACACTGCTGGGCAGCTGCGATAGCTGTTTCAATATCCGCGTCAGACGCCTGGATCACCTGGCCGACGATATCATGGGGGAGCGCCGGGTTGATCACCTCCTGTACCTCTGCGCCGGTTAC
>JBFGYY010000278.1:0-4894 GCA_041587095.1 Motiliproteus sp.
CGGAATTATTGCAGCATCAAGCGCCGTAGCTATCCAGCGGCCTCATCAGCTAAACCTGTGCCGGCCAAAGTGCGCGATGACGCGGGATGATACTGATGCACTAGCCGTTGTATCTTTGCAAATACGCGTCGAAAAGAAGGGGAAAATCGGGCAGATCCGGCCGGATCTGCCCTGAATGGCGATCAGTTGTTATCAGAGTTCGACAACATCAAAATCCATTACTGTGGCGACGTCGGCATCGTAGTCGACACCCTCAACGCCAAAACCAAACAGATTCAGGAACTCATTTTTATAGCCCTGGTAATCGGTCAGTTCAAACAGGTTTTCGGTGGTCACTTTAGGCCAGATAGCCCGGCAGGCATCCTGCACTTCGTCGCGCAGTTCCCAGTCATCAAGACGGAAACGATTCGCTTCGTCCACTTCAACCGGAGCGCTGGTGTAAAGGCGTTCACGGAACAGACGGTTAATCTGCTCGATACAACCTTCGTGCAAGCCTTTCTCCTTCATCACCTTGAAGCCCATGGCGATATAAAGCGGCATAACCGGAATAGCGGAGCTGGCCTGGGTTACCACGCTCTTCAGTACAGCAACATTGGCAGAACCGCCGCGCTGTGCCAGTTTGGTATTCAGCTCGGTAGCGGCGCGGTCCAGATCTTCCTTCGCCTTGCCCAAGGCACCGTGCCAGTAGATCGGCCAGGTGATATCGGTACCGATATAGCTGTAAGTCACGGTACGCGCACCATCAGCCAATACTCCGGCTTCATCCAGCGCGCTCATCCACAATTCCCAATCCTGACCACCCATAACCTTGGTGGTGTCGATCACTTCCTGCTCGGTCGCAGGCTCGACTTCGGCCTCGATGATGCAGTCGCGGTTGGTGTCTACGGCGGTGGCCCGGTAGGTTTCACCGATCGGCTTGAGGCTGGAGCGGATCAGTTCACCGGTATCGGGCATTTTACGCACCGGTGAAGCCAGCGAGTAAACCACCAGATCGATCTGACCCAGGTCCGCTTTGATGATGTCGATAACCTGACGTTTGGCTTCATGGGAAAAAGCATCGCCGTTAACGCTCTTGGAATAGAGGCCGGCTGCTTTGGCCGCACGGTCAAAAGCGGCGGAGTTGTACCAGCCTGCTGTTCCGGGCTTTTTCTCGGTGCCGGGCTTCTCAAAGAAGACACCGACGGTCGCAGCACCGCCGCCAAAAGCAGCGGTAATACGTGAGCAAAGGCCGTAGCCACTGGAGGCACCAATGACCAGAACACGCTTGGGGGCTCCTTCGATAGGGCCCTGTTTCTGAGTGATGGCGATCTGCTGCTGGACGTTAGCTTCACAACCTACAGGATGCGTGGTTGTGCAGATAAAGCCTCGAATTCGGGGTTTGATAATCACGGTCTTATTCGTTCCTGTATGCGCTGAACAGAATGTATAAAGGCGGCATTATAACCCGATCAGCGCTCGGAGTGCGTATTGAATTCGCAGCCGATTATTCTCCGCTTGCGAGGGCCCTGTAACCGGCCTTATCGGCGAACTTATATCGCTCTGCCGATGATCCGTTCCAGCAGTGGCAGATCCAGATGCGCTTCCAGCATATCGGCCAGCCTGTCGATACCTTCTTCCCGTTGTGCCTGCAGATCCAACACCTGCGGTTCCTGCAGCCCCGCCCAGCGCAGTATGGCCTGTAAGGCCTCGGGTGAATCCAGCAATCCATGCAGGTAGGAGCCAGCGATCAGGCCATCGTCGCTGATCACACCGTCACTTCGACCGTCGTCCAGCACCACCAGCGGCTGCTGCAGTGCCGGCCCTTTGCTCAGCCCGGCATGAATCTCATAGCCAATAACGGGACAATCACCAAGCAGCAACTGCCCGCCGACCCGATGCAGCTGTTTATGGGCATGCAGGCAGGTGGTGAAATCCAATAAACCCAACCCCGGGCTGCTGACCTGCTGGCTTTCCACACCATCGGGATCGTCGATCCGCTGCCCCAGCATCTGAAAACCGCCGCAGATACCCAGCACTTTACCGCCGTAGCGCAGATGACGCCGGATGGCCTGCTCCCAGCCCTGACGACGCAGAAATGCCAGATCCCCGGCAACGCTTTTGGAACCCGGCAGAATCATCAGATCGGCAGCGGGGATCTGCTGATCAGCGCGAACAAAGGTCACTTCAACCTGTGGATGCAGCTGCAAGGCATCGAAATCAGTATGGTTGGAGATACGTGGCAGGGCCGGCACCACCACGCGCAGCAACGGACCGTCACTCTTGTGCGGTGCCTGGCGCAGGGCATCTTCGGCTTCCAGATACAACCCCTGCAGAAACGGCAGGGTACCGAGTAACGGTTTTCCGCTGCGCTGTTCCAGCCAGTCATTACCCGGCTTCAGCAGGGCGATATCGCCGCGAAATTTATTGATAATTAACGCCTCGGTCCGCTGCCTTTCAGACTCAGAAAGCAGATCCAGCGTGCCCACCAGATGTGCAAAAACGCCGCCCCGGTCGATGTCTGCCACCAGGATCACCGGACAGTCCACCGCCTCGGCAAAACCCATGTTCGCCACGTCCCGGTCACGCAGATTGATCTCGGCCGGACTGCCCGCCCCTTCCACCACCACCAGATCATAGGCCTCACACAGGCGCGCATGCGCCGCCAGTACGGCCTGCATCGCCTGCGGTTTATAGGCGTGGTAGGAGACAGCCTCCATGTTGCCGACGGCCTTACCATTGACGATCACCTGTGCGCCGGTATCGGTATTGGGTTTGAGCAGGATCGGATTCATATCGGTATGGGGCTCCAGACCACAGGCTTGAGCCTGCACCGCCTGGGCCCGGCCGATCTCGCCGCCATCGATGGTAACCGCGCTGTTTAACGCCATATTCTGCGGTTTAAAGGGTGCCACGCGCAGCCCTCTGCGCCGCAATAATCGGCACAGACCGGTCACGACGGCACTTTTACCCGCATCGGATGTGGTGCCCTGGACCATCAGGGTCTGTCTTTTCATGGCTGGGTTACTCCGCATTATTCCCACTATTAACCTGCAGACAAACCGGTATCCCTACCCTTCTGTCTATCGACCTCTCGACACTGACATAACCGTGCGTCCTTGCTGGCTTAGGAAGGCTCGCCTTGCTGTCTTCTCGCTGTCTTCTCGCTGTCTTCTCGCTGTCTTCTCGCTGTCTTCTCGCTGTCTTCTCGCAGACCTGGGCACTGATATTGCCTTATTCCCGCGTCAATCGAATAACCCAGCGGGTTAATCGAGTATTGTGGTTTTACTCGATCACTTTTCGCCGCTAAGATGGCGCAGCACTTTAACAAATTCCACCGGAGAATAAAGGCACGATTCCGCGCCTCCTACCCTGACCATGATCACCGCCCTGACGCTTGTTCTGGCGCTGCTGCTTGACCGATTGTTCGGCGAGCTCCGCAGGGCACACCCGCTTATTGCCTTTGGTAATGCAGCAAACTACCTGGAGCAGCGCCTGTATGGCCCTACCGGACTATCCGTTGCCCAGAGGCGACGACGCGGTGTGCTGGCTTTATTTCTCGCGATAGGGCCACTGGTGCTGATCACGACATGGCTCACAACCCCGCTGATTCCCGAGGGTTGGGCGCTGATTGTAAACGCCGCAGGGCTTTATCTGTGTATCGGCAGACAAAGCCTGGTCGAGCACGCCCGCGCCGTCTCAGCGCCGCTGCTGGCCGGCGACCTGAGTAGCGCCAGAATCCGCACCGGCTACCTAGTCAGCCGCCAGACCGAGAATATGCACAGCGGTGACATGAGCAAAGCGACCATCGAATCGGTGCTGGAAAATGGTAACGACGCCCTGTTTGCCACCCTGTTCTGGTTTCTCGTTGCCGGCCTGCCCGGGGCGCTTCTGCACCGGCTGGCCAACACCCTCGATGCGATGTGGGGCTATCGCAACGACCGCTATCATGCGTTCGGCTGGGCAGCAGCCCATTTCGATGATTGGCTGGCCTGGCTTCCGGCACGCCTGTGCGCGGCGAGCTACGCCTTGTGCGGCAACACGATGACGGCCTGGCGCTGCTGGCGTCAACAGGGGCACCTGTATCCGAGCCCCAATGGTGGCCCGGTGATGGCATCCGGCGCCGGCGCACTGCAGATTCTGCTCGGGGGCGACGCCATCTATCAGGGCCAACTCAAACAGCGCACGGCCCTTGGCGCAGGCCCCGCCGCCACTGCAGCCGATATCGACCGCAGCATCGCCTTGCTAAACCGCGCCACGCTGCTGTGGGGTGCCGCAACGCTTCTCACGGCGACTTTTTTAGCTGTTTTCCCGCCGTTTTCCGGGTAGGGTAAGGTCGTTAGCCGAGTCATCTATGTTTTTAAAAACACCTGAATGTTCAAAATCAACCACGCCAACCGCCGGCGCCAATGCTGGCCGCGATTCAGTAGCGCACGGTTCGGATACCGCTCAGGGGCTGCGAGCTTTCGCGCATACTGAACAAGCCGCCTCCGTTCCACCTGCCGGGCCGAAGTCCAGCTATAGCGGCAACACATCTGGGTTGCTCAGCCACGGCGGCAATCTGCTGGAAGCCGCCCGACGCTACGCGATTCCTGCCGAACATTGGCTGGACCTGTCCACCGGCATCAACGCCAATGGCTGGCCCGTCCCCCCGCTCCCGGCCACCGTATGGAACCGCCTGCCGGAACGCAATGACGGCTTGGAACAGGCAGCAGCAAGCTACTACGGTTGCGACAACCTGCTACCGGTAGCGGGTTCTCAGGCGGCCATCCAGAGTCTGCCGGCGCTGTTCCCAAGCAGCCGGATCGGTCTGATCACACCCGGTTATGCCGAACATGAGCACGCCTGGCGCATGGCGGGGCATCACGTCACACCGCTGCAGCCGGCTCAGATAGACGCCCGGCTGGACGAACTCGAC
>JBFGYY010000279.1:0-4885 GCA_041587095.1 Motiliproteus sp.
CGGTACCGTCCCCTATATCGCACTGCAATTACGCGCGGTTGTGACCAGCTTCAGTCTGGTGACCAGAGGCGATGTCGATCAGCAGGACTGGTCCGGGATAGGGCTATGGGTCACCCTGAGTCTGATTGCCTTTACCGTATTGTTCGGTGCCCGGCGCCTGGATCCTACGGAGCGACATCAGGGAATGATGGCGGCTCTGGCGGTTGAGAGTCTGGTCAAGCTTGTGGCGCTGCTGGCCGTGGGGTTGTTTGTGGTTTTTGGTTTGTTTGACGGGATGGCGGATCTTTTTGGTCGTTTGAATGCAGCTGAACTGGATCGCCTGACGAGCGTTGGGGATGACAGTCTCGATAGCTACGTACGCTGGATGACGGTGATTTTTCTGTCGATGGCGGGGATTCTTTTACTACCGCGTCAGTTCCATACGGCGGTGGTCGAGAACAGTGATGAAAACCATATACGTACGGCGATGTGGCTTGTGCCGGGTTATCTGTTGCTGATCAGTCTGTTTGTCGTGCCTCTGGCCGCTGGTGGTATCGCTACCGGGTTGCCGCTTGAGCTGGCCGATTATTTTGTCCTCCTGTTGCCGTTAGCGGCTGATCAGCAGGCGCTTTCGTTGCTGGTTTTTGTGGGCGGTCTGGCGGCAGCTTCAGGCATGATTATTGTCAGCACCGTGACATTGGCGACGATGACGACGAATCATCTGCTCATGCCCCTGATAGATCGCTATCCGCGCCTTCACGGCGCCAAGCGGCAGTTGTTACCCGCGCGCTGGATCGTGATCACGATCGTGCTGCTGCTGAGTTTTCTGTTTGCCCGTGATCTGACCGAAGGGCGTTTATTGGCCAATATCGGTATTTTAAGCTTCTGCGCCGCACTGCAGTTTGTACCGGCGGTACTGGGCGGTTTGTTCTGGATTCGGGGCAACAGATTAGGGGCGTTGCTGGGGTTGAGCAGCGGCTTTCTGATCTGGATCTATACCCTGCTGGTGCCGCTGTTTGTCGACGCGGGAGTGTTGCCCCTGAGCTTAATGAGCGAGGGCCTGTTCGGGCAGCTGTGGTTGCGTCCGCAAGCCCTGT
The DNA here is from genome assembly GCA_041587095.1 of Motiliproteus sp. Classification (GTDB taxonomy): domain Bacteria; phylum Pseudomonadota; class Gammaproteobacteria; order Pseudomonadales; family Balneatricaceae; genus Motiliproteus. The sequence continues at coordinate 1,077 of JBFGYY010000279.1, forward strand.
TTGGCCTGGAGCGTTTTGATCCGGTGACCCATGCGGCGTTTTTATCCCTGTTGATCAACGGCAGCCTGTATTTGCTGGGGTCATTACTGGTACCGCATCGGGACTCCGAGCTGGAGATGGCCAGCTCCTATGTGTATGCCCTTACGCTGGTGGGGCATGGCGAGCAGCAACATGCGGACACAAACGGCAGTATCGCGCTAGCCGAAAAAATTGACGAGGCTTCGGAGCTTTTCAGCCACTATTTTTCTGAAAAAATTTGCCGCAGTAAAATTCGCCAGATTACCGAAGGGCTGAAAGTCACCGATAAATCGCATATATCGCCCGGCGAATTAATGCGTTTTCATCGGGAGCTGGAGCGTGTGTTGTCCGGCAGTATCGGCTCCGCGGCGGCGCATAAGGCCATGAGTCAGCACCTGTCCTATTCCGAGGTTGAGAATGAGCAGGTAAGCCGTGTTTATGCCGGGATCCTGTCCAACCTGCGTTTGACCCCCGATGAGCTTCTGGAGCGTATCTCCTATTTTGAGGAGCGTGACTCCGTTCAGCGTCTGCATGCTCAGGAGCTGGAGGCGCGGATGCGGGAAAAAGAGCGCGAGATACGTGCGCGTAAAAAAGCCGAGCAGGAGCGTAGCGGCGCGCTGCATTATCAGCGGCTGTTGAACGAGCTGTTGCGTTGCTCCATTGAGACGCTGCCCCTGAAGGAGCAGCTTCAGCAGGCCCTAGACCTGATCGTGACGGCACGCTGGCTGCCGGTTGAGCCCAAAGGTGGCATCTTTCTGGCGGAGCCGGGCAAGCGTCGCCTGAACCTGGAAGTCGAGCATGATCTTGGCCCGCACATCAGCCAGCTGTGCCAGCAGGTCGCCTATGGGCACTGTCTGTGCGGTCGTGTGGCTGAAACCGAAACGTTGCTGCACGTGTCTTCTGTTGATCACCGGCACGAGAATCATTTTGACGGCATGGAGCCGCATGGCCATTACGTGGTGCCCATCGAGTCGGCAAAGGGCCTGCAAGGCGTGCTGGTGCTTTATCTGCAGGAGGGGCATGAACCCCTCGATGCGGAGGTGGAGTTTTTAAACGCGGTTGCCAATACCCTGGGTAATATGATCGAGCGTCGCCGGATAGCCGATGCTCACAGTGCGGCACAGATGAACCTCGAAGGGATCCTGAATAATAGCGCAGCGGTTATTTTTCTTAAGGACCTTGAAGGCCGTTATCTGATGATCAACAAGCGTTTTATGCGCCTGTTTGGGCTCGAGGAGACGCAGATATTAGGCAAGACCGACGCGGATCTTTTCGGTGAGGTGACCGCCGAGCAGTTCAGCATGAATGACGAGTTGGTGATGAGCAGTGGCGAAGGCGGTGAGTTTGAGGAGCTGCTGCCGCTGGAGGACGGGGTGCATACCTACCTGTCCGTGAAGTTTCCTTTACGCGGCAGCAAGCAGGAGGTTGTGGGTGTCGGTGCGATTTCCACCGATATCACCAGCCGGATCCAGGTGGAGCAGGAGCTGCAGCTGGCCTACGATTCGCTCGAACAACGTGTCGATGAACGTACGGCGGCACTCAGCGAAACGCTGATTCAGATGGAGCGGGAAATTGATGAGCGAATCGTGACCCAGGACGCGCTCGAACATGAAAAGGCGGAGCAGAAAGCGCTGATCCAAAAGCTGGAAGAAGCCCAGAATCAGCTACTGCAATCGGAGAAAATGGCAGCTATCGGTCAGTTGGCAGCGGGGGTTGCTCACGAAATCAATAACCCTGTCGGCTATATCAATTCGAATCTTGGCTCCCTGACCCAGTATCTGAAGGATATCCAGGATGTGTTGCAGTGCTATAAAGCGGCGGAGTCCGGGTTAGATGCGACGGCACGCCAGTCGGTGCTGGCGATTAAAACTGCCGTCGACTTTGATTTCTTGATGGAGGATCTGGACCATCTGTTATCTGAGTCAAAAGAAGGTGTGGAACGGGTACGTAAGATCGTCAAAGACCTGAAAGATTTTTCTCATGTAGACCGGGGTGAGTGGGTGATGGCTGATCTCCAGCAGTGCATGGAGAGTACCCTGAATGTGGTGTGGAATGAGTTGAAGTACAAATGCGAAGTGGTCAGGGAGTATGGTGAGTTGCCTGAAGTGCGCTGCCTGGCATCTCAGGTCAATCAGGTCTTTATGAATCTGCTGGTTAATGCCGCCCATGCCATAGCGGAGCGCGGCACCATCACGATCCGAAGCGGTCGCCAGGATACCTGGGTTTGGGTCGAGGTCGAGGATTCCGGATGTGGTATGAGTGAGGCGCAGCAAAAGCGTGTGTTTGAGCCCTTCTTCACCACCAAGCCGGTTGGTAAGGGGACCGGTCTGGGCTTGTCACTATCCTACGGTATTATCGAGAAGCATAAGGGAAAAATTGAGTTGTTTAGCGCACCCGGTGAAGGCACTCGTTTTCGGATCTGGTTGCCTATCGATGGGCCTCAGGATTCGGACTCTGAGTAGTTGGCCTTGCTGAAAAATGCGCGGCTAGATAGGCGTTTAGGGGCTTAAATTATCGATAATATTAAAATATCGCCTTAACAGGCTGGATTATTTCATTTTTTCAGCGTTTTTTGTTAAGTTTTTCTATGCGTTGCCGACGACGTATCAATAAACTGTCTTTTTGCGTGGTTATTTTCCGCTTGGTTCGTGCTGTTGGCGTCCGGATTGTAATCTGTTTTGTGGCAAGGAGGTGGCGGTGCGCCGGTATGCCACGTCACCAGTTGTTGCCGGGGCGATGTGTTTTTACTGTTGATATTGATTCAAACAAGCCGGCTCAGATCGGTTTTTTTGCAGCTAGGGGCTCGAAAATAATGAAAAAAGGACCGGATCTGCTTCTGGTTTTGATCGTCGTGTTTGTGGTTGGTTTTGTGGTGACCGGGGTGAGCAAGAACAGTCACCTGTTAGCCTCCGTGGCCAGTCAGCACAGTCATAGTTAACGATCGCTTGTTAGCTAACTGTTGCTGTCAAAACGGTTTGCACAAGCCATGAACTCGAAACAATAAGCGCCAAGCACAAGGATGCTGCGGTATACGGTTCGGAGCTTATGCGTTCGGATCTAGATACAGGCAGCGGTCGGTGGCGACGCCCGACAGGGGGATGTCCCAGCTGGCTAACTCCAGGCGCTCAACGCGTTGAAAATCGTGGGCCAGTCCCAGTAACTTCGGGCCACTGAGCCCGCAGCTCTGCTGTTTAAAGGCAAACGTCCGGTCGTAGTAGCCCCCGCCCATTCCCAGGCGCCCTCCGCCTGCATCAAATGCAACCAGTGGCAGTAATACCAGATCCAGTGCCCAGGGCGGTACACGCCGGGTCAGGCGAGGCGTGGGTTCCTTGATACCATAACAGTTCGGGCTGAGGTGGGTTTGGCTGTCGTAACGAGCAAACCAGAGCCGGTTGTGGCGTACCGGATGCAATACCGGCAGGAAGCATTCTTTTCCGGCTGCCCGGGCGCTTTTGATTAAAAGTTCGGGGGATATTTCACCGTCCGCGGCGAGATAAAACGCAACCCGTTTGCGGTAGCGAAAAAAGGGGTGGCGACTGAGAACCCGGGTTAGCTGCCGGGCGGCGTGCGTTTGCTGGGTGGGGCTCAGAGCGCATCTTCGGGTGCGCATCGTGGTGCGAAGCTGTCTGCGATCCATGGTCTCGGTATCAGGTGACGGGATAGGAGGGCTGGGCGTTTGAGCGGTTACGCCAGAAAGTAGCTTTGCATGGGGCTCCCTGCAGTGCCGATGCCGGTATAGGCCCTGAACCCGAAGGTTCAAGATGGTGGTTCCTGCAACACATTAGGCTTTC
>JBFGYY010000280.1:0-4883 GCA_041587095.1 Motiliproteus sp.
CATCGGTCATGAAGACCCGCATGCAGCCGATCAAAAAAGTCTTTGGACGTTTCCCTCGCGTTGTTCGCGATCTGGCGCGTACATTGAAGAAAGAAGTCTTTCTTGAATTGCGCGGCGAAGATACCGATCTGGATAAAAATCTGGTTGAAGCGCTTGCCGATCCGCTGGTCCACCTGGTGCGTAATGCTGTTGACCATGGGATTGAAGCACCGGAGGTGCGTGAAGCTGCCGGAAAACCGCGCCTGGGTACTGTCGTTCTGTCCGCAGAGCAAGAGGGTGACCACATCCTGCTGGCTATCGAGGACGATGGAGCCGGCATGGATGCGGATAAACTGCGTGGTCTTGCGGTAGAAAAAGGTTTGCTCGATGAGGACGCGGCAGAGCGCCTGAGCGATAACGAGTGCTTTAATCTTATTTTTGCACCGGGCTTTTCGACCAAGAAAGAGATCTCCGATGTTTCCGGCCGTGGTGTCGGCATGGATGTGGTGAAAACAAAGATCACCCAGCTAAACGGAACCCTGTTTATCGATTCGTACCCCGGCAAGGGGTCACGGATTGAGATCAAGGTGCCTCTGACTCTGGCGATTATGCCGACGCTGATGGTGATGCTGGCCGATCAGGCGTTTGCGTTACCGCTGGTGAATGTAAACGAAATCTTCCATCTTGATCTCACCCAAACCAACGTCGTTGATGGCCAGGAAGTGATTGTGGTACGGGAAAAGGCCCTGCCATTGTTCCATCTCAAACGCTGGCTGGTTGAGGGCTGCTCCGGTGAGCCGTTACCCGGTACAGGGCATGTGGTCATCGTTACGGTTGGCACCAAGCGGGTTGGTTTTATCGTTGATCAATTGGTCGGTCAGGAAGAAGTTGTCATCAAGCCTCTGGGCAAGATGCTGCTCGGGACGCCTGGCATGTCAGGTGCGACCATCACCGGTGACGGTCGCATTGCACTGATTCTGGATATACCCAATATGTTGAAACATTACGCGATTCGCTGACATTGACCATCGGGGCTCGGATTATGCCATGCAACCCTGAAACCAGAAGGAGTTTTCGGTCATGCCGGTGACAGTGCTTGTGGTTGATGATTCGGCGTTCTTTCGCCAGCGCGTCACGAGCCTGCTGAATGGCGACCCGCGTGTACGTGTGGTCGGTACGGCTGAGAATGGACGTGTTGCGATAGAAAAAGCCCGTCAGTTACGGCCCGATGTCATCACCATGGACTACGAAATGCCGGTGATGAACGGGGTGGCGGCCCTGGTTGAAATCATGCGCATCGTTCCGACCCCGGTCCTGATGTTTTCATCCCTGACTTATGAGGGAGCGCGAATTACATTAGAGGCTCTGGAAGCCGGGGCGGTGGATTATCTGCCGAAAAGTTACGAGCAGATGACGCCGGGCAGAGGCACGCTTGAGCAGGTGCTGATTGAGCGCATCCTAGCCGTTGCCAAAACCCCGATGGGTGCGCTATCGCGCCCGCTTGGCAGTGGGACGGATTCCCGTACGGGCCGGGAAGCCTCGGCTAACCGGACCGCCGGCGTTGAACGAACGCCGCCGACGGCCAGGGCTCCTGTCCCGGCTGCTACCAAGCCTTTGACCGCTTCACGCCCGGCACCTGTCAGTCAACCGCAGCGCCCGGTCTCGCTGCGGGGCCGTTGTTCGTTGGTGATTATCGGAACGTCCACGGGTGGCCCGGTGGCCGTACAAAAAATTCTTACCCGGATACCGGCAAACTTCCCCGTACCGATCCTTATCGTTCAGCATATGCCCAAGGCCTTTACAGGTGCGTTTGCCGAGCGCCTGAATCAGCAGTGCATGATCAATGTCAGAGAAGCGGTTGACGGTGATAAGCTGCAACCGGGGGTGGCGTTGCTGGCGCCGGGCGGGCAGCAGATGATGGTAGAAAACCGCAATGGCGGACAGGTTCGCATCATCGATGGTGACGATCGTCTGAATTATAAGCCAAGTGTGGATATTACCTTTGGTTCTGCAGCAAAAACCTATACCGGCAAGGTGTTGGGGATCGTGCTGACCGGCATGGGTGCTGATGGCCGGGAAGGGGCGCGTATGCTGAAAAACAGCGGGTCAACAATCTGGGCGCAAAATGAGCAGAGCTGTGTTATTTACGGTATGCCTCAGGCCGTAGCAAAAGCTAACTTGGTCGATCTGGAACTGGATCTGAGTGAATTTAGTGACGCCATAATCGCTGCGGTCGGAGGCTAGATGGACCGGCTGAGTCTGTTCGGCATACTGTTCGCGCTGATTGCCATTCTGGGTGGGAATATCGCCGAAGGCGGTGCGCTTGACACCCTCTACAACGGCGCCGCAGCGGTGATCGTGCTGGGGGGGACGCTGGGCGCCGGGTTACTGCAGACATCCATGCAGGATATGCGGCGCGCCCTGCTGTTGTCGCGCTGGGTGTTGCAACCGCCTAGCATCGATTTTCGCCAGGGAATCGACAAAATATCGGAATGGGGGGCTCAGGCCCGGCGCTCCGGTTTGTTAGGGCTTGAGAAACAGGCAGAACTGGAAAATGACCAGTTTCTTCGCAAGGGCTTGCAGCTTCTGGCTGATGGCGGCGAACCTGAGTCGGTCAGAAGTGTTCTGGAAGTCGAAATGAATATCCGTGAACAGCGGGATCTGCAGGCCGCCCGTGTCTTCGAAAGCATGGGGGGGTATGCGCCGACGATCGGTATTATCGGTGCCGTGATGGGGCTTATTCAGGTGATGACCAACCTTGCTGATCCTGAAAGTCTCGGCAGTGGTATTGCCACCGCGTTTGTTGCGACCATCTATGGTGTGGGTCTGGCTAACCTGCTTTTGTTACCGATAGCGAATAAGCTGCGTTCCATTGTTCTGATGGAGTATCAATACCGGGAGATGATGGTTGATGGCCTGCTGGCGATTGGCCAGGGACAGAATCCGGCCAATATCCGCCTTCGTCTCGAAGGTTATCTGACGTGACCGGCGATGGCTAGACGGCGCCGTACCCGTGAGGAGTCCAGTGGTGATCGCTGGGTGGTTTCCTATGCCGATTTTATTACCCTGTTGCTGGCGTTTTTTGTGGTGATGTACTCCATTTCCTCCATCAATGAGGGCAAGTACCGCGTGTTGTCGGAAACCTTGCATGGTGTTTTCAAGGGGCAGGACCGCACCTTTGATCCGATTGCGGTGGGGGATATTCCCGAGCGTCTCGATCGCCGTGATATCGGTCTGTTAGGGCAGCAGCCCGCGCTGGAAGCCAGTCGCAATCAGGTTCTTCCCAACCGGCGTGGTGATATATCCGAAAATCTGGCGCGCATCGAAGACGATGCCCGCCTGCGTTACCAGGAATTGATCGACGAGGGTGCATTGTCGATCTCCAGCAATGAGCTGTGGCTCGAGATTGAAATCGGCTCAAACTTGCTCTTTACCAGTGGCAAAGCGGAACCGGGGATCGAAGCAGATGCATTGTTGGAGGCGTTGGCAGAAATTCTCAGGCCGTATGAAAACCCCGTGCATGTCGAAGGGTTTACCGATAATCAGCCGGTACAGGGCGGAGAGTTTGCCTCGAATTGGGAACTGTCCGCTGCGCGTTCCGCGGCTGTGGTCCGTGCGCTGGCCCATTATGGCGTCGATCCGGTCAGAATGGCTGCCGTGGGCTATGGTGAATATAAGCCGGTGGTGAGTAACCTGACCGCCAGAGGGCGGGCGAAGAACCGGCGCGTAGTGATTATCGTTTCCCGCGATGAACAAGTGCGCCGGTCGGTAATGGGCTACGGGAGTGCCGAAATAAGCGACAGCACGGTAGACAGAATATTGCAGCAGAAGCTGGAAACGCCGGTGCAGGGACGGGTTGTCAGTCAGGAAACACCCGCAGGGGGCGTCCTGTTTACCCGCGAAGTTGCTCCGGACAGCGGGGGCGAGATTGTTGCGCCGGAAGGGGAGCAGACTATCGGCATTCCACTCGACACAGTTCCGGAAGATGTTATTCCGACATCGGCACCGCCTGCCGATGAGCAGCAGTAAGGAGTCATAGACGGTGCATATTTGGGCGGTGGCAAATCAGAAAGGTGGTGTGGGCAAGACGACGACGGTTGTCAGTCTGGCGGGTCTGCTGGCAGATCAGGGCTTTGACGTCCTGCTGCTGGACCTTGATCCGCATGGTTCTCTGACCAGTTACTTTCGCTATGATCCCGACAGCCTGCAACACAGCGCTTATGATCTGTTTTTATCGCCCAGTAATATCGATCCTGATCTGCCGGCTGACCTGCTGCTCAACACCAGTCATGAGCGGATCAACCTGATCCCCGCCTCCACCGCTATGGCGACCCTGGAGCGCAAGGCGATCGGCAGCGATGGCATGGGCTTGGTGGTTTCCCGCTCGCTGGCTTGTTTGTGGGACCGGTTCGATTATGTGTTAATTGATAGTCCGCCGGTGCTGGGGGTGTTAATGGTCAATGCCCTCGCCGCCTGCGAGCGCCTGATCATACCGGTTCAAACAGAGTTTCTGGCCATTAAAGGGCTGGAGCGTATGGTTCGCACCCTGACCATGATAAACCGGGCCAGGCGGAAAAAGCTCGATTACTATATACTTCCGACCTTTTTTGACCGCCGGACTCAAGCGTCCGTGCAGAGCCTGCGGGTTTTGAAACAGACCTATCCGGACGAGATTGCGCAGGCGATTATTCCGGTGGATACCAAGTTTCGTAACGCAAGTACCCAGGGGATTGTACCTTCGGCACTGGACCCGAGTACCCACGGCGTCAGGGCATACTCCATGTTGATGCGTTTTTTGCTTGAAATAGAAAAACAGGAACAGATGCGGGCCTGAGACAGGCTTACCGCAGACCCGCCAGGCAGAGGCGACTGACTTTTTATTGTAAAATAGACAGTTACAATAA
>JBFGYY010000281.1:0-4847 GCA_041587095.1 Motiliproteus sp.
GACCGAAGCCATCGTGAATCAGCACCTTGATTCTGTTGCCGCGTTTGTTAGCAAACAGGTAGGCGCAATGAGGTTGCGCAGCACCGAACACGGCGATCACGCGTGCCAACGCCGTATCGGGCCCTGCGCGCATATCCATCGGTGCGGTTGCCAGCCAGACTTGGTCAATACGGATCAACGCAACAACTCCCTAAGCAATGTGTGGCAGCCGTGCGCATCGGACAGTGGCCACTCGATCACCACACCTTCATCGCCTCGCATCACCTCGATCCGAATGCGCTCAGCCGCTGACGAAGAGATCGGACGAGATGGTTGCGATACCGCGAGCGGAAGAAACGCTGGCGTAGCGGATGCCTCGTTAGATTGGCAGGCTTTGCGGATCCACTTGTGTACCAGGTTCGCGTTGAGGCCATGGGCAAGAGCAACCGAAGCAACGGACTGATCCGGCTGGCGACAGGCGGCGACGATGCGTGCTTTAAATTCTGGGGTGAAACGCCGGCGCTTACCGGCAGGAGTCGATGGGCTTATTGGGTTCATGATAGGTGTCCACTTAGAATTAGGTGGGCACCTACATTATCCGCTTGAGCCTGATGCGAAAGATGGGTTTACCGGACGGTTACCGTTATTCTAAGTCACTCATCATTCACTCGACCCACTTCTATACTGGTTATATATTAACTCCGCAGCGTATAGGATTTGCTCATGATTATCGTCTGTTCCAGCTGTTTTTCATCGAATCGAATCCCCGAGGGCCGTGTTTATACCGAGGGGAAATGCGGCACTTGCAAGACAAGCCTTGCGCCACAGGGCCCTGTGAGCCTTTCTGATGCTCACTTTCAGCGCTATATAGGCCACAACGATTTACCGGTACTGGTCGACTTTTGGGCGGCCTGGTGCGGGCCTTGTAAACAGATGAGTCCCGTCTTTGAAAGGATTGCTAAGCAGCGAACATCCCTGCTCTTTGCCAAGGTCGATACAGAGTCCGCCGTTTCTTCCAGTGCTAGATATGCGATTCGTAGTATTCCAACGTTGATATTATTCAGCGCTGGTACAGAGGTTTCTCGTATATCCGGGGCGTTATCAGAGGCTCAATTAATCGATTGGCTGGATCAGGCTGTTGCTCGGCTTTAGCGTCTGACTTGTTGATTAATCTTATGACCTGATGCAGTTTGCCATATCTGAAATGAGTTACTTAATTTATGCATAACTACGTTTTCAATGGATAGCAGCAGCTTTTCCGGACTCCTGAATAATGCCGCGCTGTTGCTTGCCTTCGGAGTAATATACGACTCTATTGGCCTGCACGGCATTACAACGCTGCGTTATCGCCAGTTAATTACCGGTGTACTGGTCGGTCTGCTTGGTATTGCAGTGATGCTTACGCCTTGGGAAATGCACCCAGGCGTTTTCTTTGATACCCGCTGGGTATTAATCAGCCTGTGTGGATTGTTTTTTGGTTTGCTACCCACGTTGATTGCCGTTGTTATCACGGTATCTTTCCGTCTTTTTCAGGGTGGCGCGGGCGCGATCGTTGGATCGTTGGTCATCATTCTGCCTGCATTATTCGGGGTGCTGTGGCGCTATCTCAGTGAGCGTTACTCTCAGCCACTAGACTGGCGGCGACTCTATTTGTTTGGTGTTCTCGTACAACTTATAGTCCTTGCATGTATTCTGCTAATGCCTGCGAATATGCGTTTCAATATTATTAACGCTATCGCCTTTCCTCTCCTGGTTATCTTTCCTGTCGGTACTTTATTGCTTGGCCAGATACTACGCCGTCAGCGAGATAGGCGTAATGCCGAACAAGCTTTGATTGCAAGTGAGCACTTGCTAAGCAGGGAGCGTGGTTTGCTTAAGGGGTTAATCAACGCGCTACCGGACCTGATCGCATTTAAAGATCTTCAGGGTCGCTATCTTGGCTGTAATCAGGCCTTCACGCAGCACTTTGGTCAAAGTGAACAAGCATTGATTGGTAAATCGGATAGTGAGCTTTTTCCGGAACAGGAGCAGAGCAACTGGTCTCTTGATGATACGACTCTGATCGCTTCAGGAAAGCCCCGTAGTTATGACGAGTGGGTTACTTCTTCAGAGGGCGAACGGGTCTTACTTGAAACGCGTCGAACGGCGTTCTATAGCCTGGACGGTGCGCTTAATGGTGTTGTTTGCGTCAGCCGGGATATTACGGAGCGCAAGACGGCAGAAGAACGTATTCGTCAGCTGGCTTTTTATGACCCTTTAACCAAATTACCCAACAGACGCTTGCTGCTTGAGCGCTTACAAATGGTGATGGCGAATTGTAAGCGCTCGAGTTGTTATGGGGCCTTGTTTTTTATCGATCTTGATCATTTCAAAGTTTTAAATGACACCCAGGGGCATGATGTCGGTGATCAGCTACTGATTGCTGTCGCAGACAGGCTTACTGATAGTCTTCGTGATGAAGACACGGTTGCGCGTCTTGGTGGGGATGAGTTTGTTGTCATGATTGGTACGCTGAACAGTGACAAAAGCACGATGGCAACCGATGCCGAGCGCGTTGCCGAAAAAATCCGGGATGTTTTAGCTAAGCCGCATCAATTATCCTCAATAAATTTATCACAGAATGGACAGACAACGCTTCATCACAGCACGCCAAGCATCGGGATCAGTATTTTCGGCCCCGACAGCATTAACATGGAAGACGTACTCAAGCAGGCGGATGTTGCTATGTACCAGTCCAAAGCGGCTGGGCGAAACACGCTCCGGTTTTTTGATCCTGCAATGCAGGTTGCGTTAGAAGAAAGCACCGTGTTGGAACAGGATTTACGGCAGTCATTACCTAATAACGAGCTGCAGCTTTATTACCAGCCGCAAATTGATGGCCAATCAGGTGTCTGCGGTGCGGAGGTGTTATTACGCTGGAATCACCCTACCCGTGGGCTTGTTCCTCCTTTTGATTTTATCCCTCTGGCCGAAGAAACTGGCTTGATTATTCCCATCGGTAATTGGGTCCTGGAGCAAGCGTGTCGGCAGCTTAAAGTCTGGGAGGCTCAGGATGATAAGCGGCATTGGACAATCGCCGTCAACGTTAGTCCTGTGCAGTTTAGTCAGGCAGATTTTGTTGAGATAGTTCAGAGTGCACTTTCAGCAACAGAGGTTAATCCCAGCCGCTTAAAGCTAGAGCTGACAGAAAGTCTTGTACTTGATGATGTCGAAGGCGCCATCAGTAAAATGCGCCTGCTTAGTGAACAGGGGATCCGTTTTTCAATGGATGACTTTGGTACCGGCCAGTCTTCGTTGTCTAATCTGAAGCGTTTGCCGTTGGACCAGCTGAAAATCGATCAATCCTTTGTGAGAGACATTCCAGACGATGCAGATGACGCGGCTATTGTTCAGGTTATTATCAGCTTGTCGAGCATCTTAAGGCTGCATGTAATCGCGGAGGGTGTCGAGACCGAAGAGCAGCGCTGTTTTCTCTATGACAACGATTGCTTTTCTTATCAAGGTTATTTTTATAGTCGCCCGTTACCATTGGAGGAGTTCGAGGCTTGGGCTGATTCCTATACGCTGAATGCGAAGAAACAGCCGTGAGGTTCTAGGTTTTATTCGGGCGGTCTGAATAACGGTAAGATTCAGAGTTTTTCCTAGTTACGCCAAGCCTATCCTCTGCCATCATGTGCTTACGGTGACAGGGAATCAAATGGATTTGGTCGTAACAGGATGTTACGTTGAGTCGCGAAACGGAAGCTTAAAGCCCGCTTGAATTGGATTCGAGCGGGCTTTGTTATTTCTGGCATCCAAGTTTTGGTGCGATGCCATAGTCTGTCCATCTATTAGCGTATATCAATGATTTTACCCTCCATATTAGCGGACCAAGCGGTACGGGACGATGATGCCACCCATGATGTTCCTCCAGGTGCATTATCAGTAACGATTATCGGAACACCAATCAGTCATTATGTGCAGACAGTTATCCTTACCTGCGAAGAAAAGTCTGTCGACTACCGGCTGCAGGTAGAGGGCCATGACCATCCGGCGGTATTGGGCCTGCCTGACCATCTTCAATGGCACCCCTTTGGTAAAATTCCTGCGCTGCGGCACCAGGGACAGTCTTTCTTTGAGACATCTGCTATCTGTCGCTACATCGACCTGGCATTTTCTGAAAGCTCTCTAGTCCCCACAGCGCCTGCGGAAGCCGCACTGATGGAGCAGTGGATCAGTAGCGTTAACAGCTATTACCATACCCCTTGTATCAGTCATCTGGTCAGTCAGTATGTATTTCCTCGCGGTAAGCAGGGCGTTCCCGATAAACAGGTTATCAACGCAGCTCTTCCGGCTGTGCAGAGTGCGATACAGTTATTATCGAGCGCATACACACGCAGTCCGTATCTAGTGGGTGAGCGGCTTAGTCTTGCGGATCTGTTTATTGTGCCGATAATTCTGCAGATGCGGAGAACGCCGGAGGGGCAAGTATGCTTGCGTCAGTTCCCTGCCATTGAGGAAAGACTGCGACTGATAGAATGCAGGCCTAGCGTGGTGAAAATGCTCGAGCTGAATGCTCGTTATCTCCCGGCGGCACATTGTCTGTTGGATTAGCGGTCTATCTGGATTAACCTGCAAGTAAAGACGTGCACGCAATGGGTGCTCAGAACGAAAAAAAGCCGCCTTGCGGCAGCTTTTTTATCGAATCCGTTTAAGCTACCCAGCGAATCCCTTTGGCGGCACGTTCTGTGTTCCTGTAGCTCGAGAACTACTCTCTGCTGATGCGCAACTCAAAACCATAGGCGTTATTCCCATACCGTGCGCCGCGCTATATCCATTCAGGCAGGCTGCATGGCCAATGCGTCAGACATCGAACGATCAGCCACATC